>JBBRUM010000043.1:0-13726 GCA_038247815.1 Tepidisphaerales bacterium
AATGAGGCGAGGCAATTGGTACCTGAAGCGCTCACGGAGCGAGTGCGGTTCGAGGGGTTTGTCCGTGATGCAGATCGTGGTTGGGGGGTGAGGCGAGGAGGGTGGCGGCTTGGGTGAGGTTGGGGGTGAGGATGGAGACGCCGAGGAGTTCAGGGGGTAGTTGTGTGCCGGCGGGTAGGGGTGAGGGGTCGAGGATGACGGGTACGCGGGCGCGGTGGCAGACGCGGAGGGTGTGGAGTGCTGTGGGGAGGGGGATTCCGAGGTGCAGGAGAACGGCTCCGGCGGTGCGGATGAGGGGGAGTGCGCGGTCGATGTCGTCTGGGGAGAGGAGTGCGTTGGCGCCGGGGGAGATGATGGCGGCTGGGGAGGAATTTTCGTCCAGGACGAGGGTGGTTCCGGAGGCTGCGGATTCGGTGACGGTGACGAAGGTGGTGGAGACGGCGTGGGATTCGAGTGAGGCGAGGAGGCGCGAGCCGAGGTCGTCGGCGCCGACGCGGGCGACGAGGTGAGTGTTGCATCCGAGGCGTGCGGTGGCGACGGCGAGGGAAGCGCCAACGCCGCCACGACCGCCCGGGATGGCGAGAAGGTCGGAGCCGGGAACGGTCTCGCCGGGGGCTGGGATTCGAGCGACACGGACGACGAGGTCCATGCTGACGGACCCTACGACAACGATCAGGGGCGTAGCCATATCTGAAGTGTAACGCGGAGTGTCGGGAAAAACCCCGGGGCGGGAGATAGGGTTGCGCCCACCAAGGAGAAGAAGATGGCGACGGTTCATGCGTATGCGGCGAAGGCGGCGGGTAAGGCACTCGAGGCGTTCACCTACGAACCGGGTGCGCTGGGGGCGGATGAGGTGGACATCGCGGTGGAGTATTGCGGGATTTGCCACTCGGACTTGTCGGTGGTGGACAATGAGTGGGGAATTTCGCGGTATCCGGTGGTGCCGGGACACGAGGTGATAGGGAAGGTGGCAGCGCTGGGGAGCAACGCGAAGGGGCTGAAGGTGGGGCAGCGGGTGGGGGTGGGTTGGTACTCGGATTCGTGCATGCACTGCGACCAGTGCGTGGGGGGGTCGCACCATTTATGCGCGGGTGGGCAGGCGACGATCGTGGGACATCACGGGGGGTTTGGTTCGCACATTCGGGCGCACTGGACGTGGGCGATTCCGTTGCCGGAGGGGTTGGATGCGGCGTCGGCTGGGCCGCTGTTGTGCGGGGGGATGACGGTTTTTTCGCCGCTGCTGAATTTTGGTGTGACGCCGACGTCGCGGGTGGGCGTTGTGGGGATCGGGGGGCTGGGGCACATGGCGCTGATGTTTGCGCGGGCGTGGGGTTGCGATGTGACGGCGTTTTCGTCGACGGCGGGGAAGACGGAGGAGCTGATGAAGATGGGGGCGCACCGGGTGGTGAATTCGAGGAACTCGACTGAGATCAAGGCGATCGCGGGGACGCTGGATTTGATTGTGGTGACGGTGAACGTGTCGCTGGATTGGGAGGCGTATGTGAATGCGCTGGCGCCGCGGGGACGGCTGCACGTGGTGGGCGCGGTGCTCGAGCCGATTCCGGTGAGCGCGTTTTCGCTGATCGTGGGGGAGAAGCACGTTTCGGGAAGCCCGACGGGAAGCCCGGCGAACCTGCGGGCGATGCTGAAGTTCGCGGCGAGGCACGGGATCAGCCCGGTGACGGAGCTGTATCCGATGTCGAGGGTGAACGATGCGCTGCAGCACCTGAGGGAGGGGAAGGCGAGGTACCGGGTGGTGCTGGAGGCGGGGAAGTAGGGGGGGGTCGGTCAGAATCGCCGTGGCGATCCAAGTCATTTGTCAGGGCGGACCCCGTGCCAGTTTACGCCGTGGCGGGGGGCGAGCTGTTTCTCGGAGGTCGTGACCTCCTCGCGAAGGTTCTTCCTCGCCAGATACTTGGCGTAATCCGCGAGCGACCTGAGCCGATCCGGGGGAAGGGCCATCACCACGCGGTTGATACGCTTTCCGAACTCGGCTGTTGTCGTTTGGGGCACTCTATCCAGCGATGGGACCGCACGTGTGACGAAGCTGGCGGTCATCAAAGTCGTCAGTCTGCGCTGAGCGCGCGGAGTAGGTCTTGGCCGTACTTGGTGGCGCGGACTTGGCCGAAGCCTTTGACGGTGCCGAGTTGTTCAATGTCGGAGGGGGCGAGTTCTGCGATGGCGCGGAGGGCGGCGTCGTGGGCGATGACGTAGGGGGGTAAGCCGTGTTCCTTGGCGAGAGCGGAGCGGGCGACTCGGAGGCGGGAGAAGCGTTCGGCTACGTCTTCGTCCATGCCGAGGGGTTGGGCGTCGTCGCCGGGGGTTTGGTTTTCGGGGGCGGCGCGGGGCGGGCGGGGGTTGGACTCGAGGGCGCGGGGGTTGGTTCCGAGGGGACGGGGGTTGATCTGTTGGGCTCGGGGGCCGACGGCGCGGCGGCGGGATTGGCCGGTGATGTCGACGAGGCTGGCGGGTGGTGGGCGTTCGCCTTTCATGACGGCGACGCCGACGTTGGTGAGTTCCATGACGGGCCGGTTGCGGACGCCGAGGGGGTCTTTCTGGCGGGCGAGGCCGGCTTCCATGACTCGGTGGAGCATTGCGACGACGGGTTTGGTTCCGAAGTGCTTGAGCAAGCCGAACGTTGTGACGCGGGTGAGGCCGTTGCGTTCGAGGCGTTCGGACTCCGAGCCGGTGAGCATTTCGGCGATGGTGGTGACGCCGAACCCGCCGCCGCCGGTTCCGCCGCTGAAGCCCTCGGCTGCGCGACTGGCGCGGGCGACGGCGGAGAGGAGCTGTCGGACGAGGACGACGGTTTGCTCGGGGAGGGCGGTGACGTTGGGCATGCCTTCGGGGTCGACGCGACCCTGGCGGCAGACGTCGCAGTAGCAGCTTGCCGACTCGACGCGGACGGAGTCGCCGAAGTAGTCGAGAATCATTTGGCGGCGACACCGATGACTTTGGGCGTAGGACGTCATCAGCTCGAGCTTTTCGTAGGCGTAGGCCTTGCGCTCGGCGATGACTTGGGGGGAGATGGGCTCCTGCCAGTCCTCTTCTCCCCCCCCCCCGCCGCCGCCCTTGCCGCCGCGGCGTTCCTTGCCGATATTTTCGATGAAGAATTCCTGGGTTTTGCGGTCGGCGTAGCTGTAGAGCAGGACGCAATCTGCGGGGGCGCCGTCGCGGCCGGCGCGGCCGGCTTCCTGGTAATATGCTTCGACGGTTCCGGGCACGGCGTAGTGGACGACGAGGCGGGTGTCGGGTTTGTTGACGCCCATTCCAAAGGCGTTGGTGCAGACGGCGACGGCGCCGTCCGCGTTCATCCAGGTTTCCTGTGCGTCGGTGCGAACGGTGGGGGTGAGTCCGGCGTGGTAAGAGACGACGCGGCGGCCGCGGAGGCCCTTGGATAGGACGAGGGTGACTTCGTCGACGGCTTTGCGGGTGGAGCAGTAGACGATGGTGCTGCCGGGTTGGTCGCGGATGAGTTGGGTGACTCGGCCGATTTTGGCGGCTTGTTCGAGGCGTTCGGCTGCGTAGCGGAGGTTGGGGCGGTCGAATCCGGTGACATAGACGCTGGCTTCGGGGAGTCCGAGTCGGGAGACGATGTCGCGTCGGACGTCGTCGGTGGCGGTTGCGGTGAGAGCGATGGTGGGCGGGGCGACGCCGCCGGCCATTTCGAGGATGCGTTGGCGGACGTCTCCGAGCATGCCGTACTCGGGTCGGAAGTCGTGGCCCCACTGGCTGATGCAGTGGGCTTCATCGACGGCGAGGAGGTTGATTTTGAGTTGGCGGAGGATGTTGGAGAATCCGCCGGTGTAGAAGCGCTCGGGGGAGACGTAGAGGAGGCCGGTCCAGCCGCGGGCGAGTTCGGCCATGACCTCGCGCTGCTTGGCTGCGCCTTGGGAGCTGGAGAGGTAGCAGGCGGGGATTTCCTCGTCGGTGAGGTGCTGGACTTGGTCTTCCATGAGGGAGATCAGGGGGGAGACGACGAGCGTGACCCCCCCGCCGTTGCGCTCGCCAAGGAGCACGGCGGGCAACTGGTAGCACAGCGACTTTCCGGCACCGGTGGGCATGACGCACAGGACGTCCTTGCCGGCGAGCGTGTCCTCGATGACCTCGCGTTGGGCGGGTCGGAAGTCGTCCAAGCCGAAGTGTTCCTGAAGTTTGGCCCGGAGGTCTTCCATGTGCGCCGTATTTGTAGGTCTCGCCGGGCACCCACACAACCCAAACGCGGATCAGCACTGGGCGGGCTGCGCGCAATCATTGCGTTAAACCTCGGCAAGCTTCTCGTTTGCGACTCGAATCGCGCACGCGAATTGCTTCACATCCTGTACACGACCACACTGCCCTCGGCCCAGCCAAGCCTGCGAATCCCCGGTCAGCATCGGTTGTTCTTCCGGCGGTTTTTGCGGCGTGGGCGGAGCGTTGCGTCGTTCGCGCCGTCAGGTTGTACCGTTTTGCGGAATACCCGGTGCTGATGCTCGCCGCCCGCCGCCCCGTGAGAATCACCTATCGCGACGACCGCCAAGTCGCGGCGGTCCCGGACCAGGACCATATGACGATGAAAAGTGTGGTGTGACGGGGCGCGGCAGAGTCCTTCGCATGTACGAGCAATGGATTTGATCCTGTGGGGGCCGCACGGGGGCCCTCCTTGGCGGTGCGAAGGCACCGAAGCAAAGGTAGATTGCGGGCCGCGGTGTCGCCCCAATGTGGTCCGTGGTCAGGGGAGATGGTGGTGTCGTTACGGCGGACTCGCGCGCTATCCCACGTCCCTCGCCCAGTCTTCGAAGCGGGCGAGGGATTCGGGGCGGACGGAGGGTTTTACGTCTTCCAGGGCGGCGGCGAGGGTTTCGCTAGTGATCTCGGTTACTTGTTGGGAGGCGACGGCTTGGAGGAATGGGATGACGGCGGCGCGGTCGCAGAGGTATTTGATGTCGGCGCCGCTGTAGCCGGCGATCTGGGCGGCGAGGGCGTCGAGGTTGACGGCGGCGTCGACGGGGCGTTTGCCGAGGTAGATGTCGAGCATTTTGCGGCGGGCGGCGAGGTCGGGGAGGGGGATGTAGACCTTGGCGTCGAACCGGCCGGGGCGGAGGACGGCGGTGTCGAGCTGCCAGGGGACGTTGGTTGCGCCCATGAACATGACGCCGCCGGCGCCCTTTTTGCCGAAGCCTTCCATGCCTTGGAGGATTTGGGGGACGACGCGGGTCATGACGCTGGCGCCGTCGTCGCGGCGGGCGGGGACGAGGGATTCGATTTCGTCGATGAAGATGACCGAGGGTGCGTGTTCGACGGCGGCGTCGAACAGTTTTTTGACGTTTTGCTCGGCTTCGCCGACCCATTTGCTGAGGACGTCGGCTGCGCTGACGGTGAAGAATGCGGCGTCGAGCTCGCCGGCGGTGGCGCGGGCGAGGAGGGTTTTTCCGGTGCCGGGTGGACCGTAGAGGAGCACGCCGCCGCCGGCTCGGACCTGAAACTTTTCGGCGAGTTCGGGGTGTTCGAGGGGGTAGATCATCCTGAGGCGGATTTCCTCCTTGACGGCGTCTAGCCCGGCGATGTCGTCGAAACGGACGGAGGGTTTCTCGCGGACGAGGAATGAGGTGCCGTCGGTTTCTTTGTCGTCGGTGTCGCCGCTGCGAACGGCTGAGCCGGAGCCGCCGGAGTTGGAGATTTGCTTGCCGCGTCGCCCCCCGCCTGCCCCCCGCGAGGTCGGGGGTGGCTCGTTCCTTCGGGTCTCACAGTCTTTGGCGAGTTCGAGGAGTTTACGGGCGGTTTCCTGGCGGGCGTCTTTGAGGCGTTCGCTGGATTCTTCGCGGGCGAGGATGGCCATGGCGCGGGCGGCTTCGAGGAGGTAGACCCTGGCCGAGTCCCACTCACCGACGCGACGGGCTTCAAGGCCTTTGGTGCGGTAGCGTTCGAAGGTGTCGTAGGTGATGGGGGACATGGGGGGGAAGGTAGTTGGTAGTTGGTGGGGAGAGGGTTGGGTGAATGGGGGTCGGCGGAAGTGTATGTCACGGACTTGGGATTCCGCTCGATTCCCGACCGCCATTCACCAATCACTCTTTACCACCTACCTTCGACTAACCACTCTTCCTCATCGTCACCCAACTCATCACCGCCATGTACGCGAGCATGAAGGTGACGAGGGCGAGGGCGACTTTGAGGGAGGCGGTGAACTGTACGAAGAGCATGACAAGCACCCCGGCGACGACGGCGACCAGGACGGCCCACGCCACCCAGCCCCAGACGCGGCGGGATCGTCCGAGGGAGATTTCCATTCCTTCGATTTCGGCGTGCGGGCCGGGTCGTTCGAGGGCTCGGCCGCACTTGCAGCAGAACTCGGCGTCCGGGGGGTTGAGCTCGCGGCAGCCTTTCTTGCAGCAGCGGCGCATCTGGTCGGGGTTGGGGTCGGGTGGGAACAGTGGCTGACGCGGCTGGTTCATGGTACGCCTCCGTCGGGAAGTCGTCGGATCTTGAGGTAGTACCACCCGGCCCGAAGGACACAGACCACCGCGATCGATGCCGACAGCATCTTCCACGGCCCGCCCCCGAGCACGAAGTAGACCACCACAAACCCCAGCCCCACGCCGGCGTAAAGGCGCACTCCCAGCCAGAGCGTTTGCCTCTCGGTCGGTTTTGATGCCTCAGCGTCCATCGCTCCACTGTATCGCCGGGGCGGGGGCAACTAAACTCCTTGACACACATGCACTTTTTTCGAGCACCCGTGCTCACCCCCACTACCGCCGGATTCAGCTTCCTGTCGGACGCGGCGGTGATCGTGTCGGAAGAGGGCCGGCTCGAATCGCTGACGGCATTCGCCGACAGACCGGGTTCGGAAGCCGCGAATTACGCGCCGGCAGGATTGCTCCTGCCGCCGCTGGTGGACTGCCACATTCACATTCCGCAGTTTCCAATTAGGGGGCGGTTTATGGAAGGCGTCCGCCCGCCGGGGGGATTGCTCGAGGGGCTGGCGCGCAACGTCTACCCGGCCGAGGCCCGGTGCGTCGACCCGACCGTCGCCCGTCAGGTCGCCCGGGAATTTTTGGAAGATACGCGCAGCAACGGCACCCTCGGCGGGGTGGCGTACATGACGTCGCACCCGGCGGCGGTGCGGGCGGCGCTCGAGGAGCTGCCGGAGACGTGGCGGGTGGGGCTGGTGCTGATGGATCAGAACTGCCCGGGAGAGCTGATGATTTCGGTTGACGATGCGGTGGTCGCGTTTCGGGCGTTGTTTGCGGACTTCGGCCAGCGAGTGGTGGTGACGGACCGGTTCGCGGTGGCGTGCTCGTCGCGGCTGCGGCGGGCGGCGAGTGCGGTGGCGGCGGAACTCGGGATGACGACGCAGACGCATCTGTCGGAGCAGCCGGCTGAGCTGGCGGCGGTGGCCCGGTTGTATCCGGATGCGCGGCACTACACCGGGGTGTACGACCGGGACGGGCTCCTTGGGCCGGGGACGCTTCTGGCACACTGCCTGCACCTGTCAGACGAGGAGTGGGGCCTGCTTGGGGAACGGGGGTGCGCGGTGTGCCACTGCCCGGTGTCGAACACGGCGCTGGGGTCGGGGACGCTGGACTTGTCGCGTCTGGCCGAGTTCGGGGTGCCATGGGCGCTGTGCACGGACGTGGGGGCGTCGCCGTCGACTTCGCTGTTGGAGGAGCTGTCCCATTTTTTGGAGGTTCACGCGGGGCGGCCGTGGGGGGGTCTGGCGACACCGGAGGTGGGGTTGCTGCATGCGACGGTGGCGGCGCGGGAGCTGGCGGGGGTGGCGGTCGGGGGGCTTACGCCGGGGGCGGCGTTCGGGGCGTTGGAGTTTGCGGCGGTGTCGCCGCCGGCCGCGACTGCGGGGGAGGTGATTCGGGCGCTGTTTGGAGCGAAGCCTGTGCGGGTCTTGGGGGGTGGTTAGACGTGCCAGATCGTGCGGACGGCGGTGGCGAGGGCGTGGAGATCGTCGTTTCGGGCGAAGAGGCCGGCTGAGACGCGGAGGTAGCACCTGCCGCCGGAGACGGTGACGGGGCACTCGATGCCGAAATCGCCGTACATCCGCTCGCGGACGGCTACGGGGTCGCAATCGGGCACTTCAAAAACGGTGAGCGCCCCGAGCATGCCGGGGTGTTCGGGCGAGGCGCAGGGGAGGGGGATCAGGGCGCGGGCGGCGGCGGAGAAATCGTGCATGTGGGCGAGGATTTCGGGTTCCGTCCCCATTTCCCGGCGGAAGGCGAGGGCCTCGGGAACGACCATCTGGGGTACGCGGTCGGCTGTGCCGTGGAACTCGAGGTCCCACTGCCAGCGGGTGCCGCCGTTGCCGGAGTCTTCGAAGGCCTTGGAGCGTTCGTAGCCCCAGCCCCAGCTGGTGACCATGGCTCGCAGGTCGTTGCGGCGGTGCCGGGCGACACAGAGGAACCCGCCGCTGGAGGGGCACATCAACCATTTGTGCAGGTTGGAGGCGTAGAAATCCGCCCCGATGGCGGCGAGATCGCAGGGGACCATGCCCGGGCCATGGGCGCCGTCGACGACGGTGAGGATGTCGCGCTCGCGGGCGTGGGCGCACAGCTCGGCCAGCGGGAAGACGAGGCCAGTGGGGGAAGAGACGTGATAAAGGAACAGCACGCGGGTTGCGGGGGTGATGGCGGAGGCGACTCGGTCGAAGAGCTCGGCTGGCGATCGGGGAGCGGCGGCGCAAAACGGGACGGAAACCGTCCGCAGGTTCCAGTCGCG
The DNA here is from genome assembly GCA_038247815.1 of Tepidisphaerales bacterium. GTDB lineage: Bacteria > Planctomycetota > Phycisphaerae > Tepidisphaerales > Tepidisphaeraceae > JBBRUM01. The sequence goes on from JBBRUM010000043.1 coordinate 8,704, forward strand.
CACGCCTGCCCATCGCTGCCAGGCGAAGACCATCGCGCCGTACTCGTGGTCGGTGAGGAGCACCTCCGTGCCGCGCGGGAGGGTGAGCGACGAGACGACGAGGTTGATCGCGTGGGTGATGTTCGGGAGGAGCAGGAGGTCGCCGGGGGGTACGTTGAGGTAGCCGGCGAGGGCGGCGCGGGAGGATTCGATAAGTCCCGGCGTGCGCCGCCAGCAGAAGTCCGACGGGTTCTCGGCTTGGACGGCCCGTAGTGCCTCGGCCCGGCGCATGACGGGCGTTGGGGTGGGGGAGAGCGTCCCCGCGTTGAGGTTGATGATTCCCTTCGGCCGGGGGATCTGTGAGATGGCGTGGGGGGCGAGGGGCATTGGAACAATTTTCCCCCAGCCGCCGCACCCGTGCAACTTTCCCGCCAGCGGAGGGGGCGAACAGGGGAGCAAATTCACAATACTTATCGGACCATTGAAGTCCCGGTCGGTCCCAGCCCGATACTGCTTACTGGTCTTCAAGGAGTTTGCCATGGGTGTTACCGTCGACGATGTCAGTTTGGAAGTGGATCGTCTGGGCTTGTCCACGGTGGGCGAGGTGTTGTCGCACGTCGCCCGGGGGAACCGCCTCGTCGTGCAGCTGCTCTTGGACGGCTCCGAGCCGGACCTCGGAAGGATTGACATCCTGCGCTCGGAAACGCTGTCGGGACGCACGCTGTTCATCGAAACTGTTCAGCCGCTGGACATCGCCCGCGACGTGCTCGAATCCGTCGGCGAGAGCATGCGGGAAGCCGACGCACTTCGCATCGACGCAGCCGAGCAGTTCCGCGCCGGACAGGCATCTGCGGCGCTCCAAAAACTCTCGGGATGCTTCGCATTATGGATCAACGGTCAAGACTCGATCGGGAAGGTGGCCAAGCTGCTCAAGCTCGACCTGACGCGGGTGCAGGTGGACACGCGGTCGGCAGAGGAGCTTCTCGCCGGTTTCGCCGGGCAGCTCCGCCAGCTGCGCGACGCCTTGGAAGCCCGCGACCACGTCCTGTGCTGCGACGTGCTGACCTACGACATGGAGTCGGCCCGGCAGGACTGGGAAGCCCTCGTCGAGGCGTTGCTGTTGAAGGCGCAGGCGGCCTAACGCGCCGGGTCGGGTTGAATTTCGCGCCGTTCCGCCCGACGATGTCGACATGCTCTCCTCGCTCATTCCCGCATCGAGAATCGCCACGCCCCTTCCCGGCCAGCGCACCATTCTCCACGGTGGCGACTACAACCCCGACCAGTGGCTGCCCGACCACCCCGACATCCTCGATCAAGATGCGCGACTGATGCGCGAGGCGGGGATCAACTCCATTTCCATCGGCATTTTCTCGTGGACCGCGCTCGAGCCTAAACCAGACGTGTTCACCTTCGACTGGCTGGACCGCGTCTTCGACGCCCAGCAAAAGTTGGGCAACGCCGTCATCCTTGCCACCCCCACCGGCGCCATGCCCGCTTGGCTGGCTGAAAAGTACCCCGAAGCCCGCCGCGTCGACCGGCGGGGCCTCCGCGCCGCTTGGCGCGACCGCCACAACCACTGCTGGACCAGCCCCGCCTACCACGACCGCGCCGCGATCATCAACGCCCAACTCGCCCACCGCTACAAGGCTCACCCCGCCCTGAAAATGTGGCACATCAGCAACGAGCTCTCAGGAGAGTGTTTCTGCGAGCTCTGCCGGGCAAAGTTCGCCGACTGGCTAAAGGCAAGGTACGGAACACTGGACCACCTCAACAGTCACTACTGGGCCGGGTTCTGGTCGAAGCTCGCGACGCGGTGGGAGCACGTCGAACCCACCGACTACGCCATCGACGCGATGATGATCGACTGGAACCGCTTCAACCGGGACCAACTCATCGCATGGTACCGCTTCGAGGCGTCGATCCTCCGCCCGATCACGCCGGAGATTCCGATCACCACCAACTTCATGGGCACCAGTTGGAACATCGATTACGCCACCATCGCCGGCGAGGTCGACGTGGTCTGCGACGACCAGTACCCGGCGTACGACGCGGATTCGCCCCATCTGTTTCGCGCCGCGGCGCAGAACTCGATGAAGAACAGCCTCTACCGCTGCTTCAAAAACCGCGGCGAACTGGCGGGGAGGGGCAAAACTACCTTTTTCCTCATGGAGTGCTGCCCCGGCGCGGTGCAGTGGAAAACCCCGCAAAAGCTCAAACGCCCCGGCGTCCACCGCCTCGAAATGCTCCAAGCCATCGCCGCCGGAGCCGACGGCATAAGCTACTTCCAATTCCGCGCCGGCCGCGGCGGGCACGAGAAGCTCCACGGCGCCGTCGTCGAGCACGCCATCGGCCTGAGCCCCGACCTCGCCCGACAATCCCGTACTTTCCAAGGCGTCGCCGAGCTCTCCCGTCTCTACACCCGACTCGCCCCGCTCCTCGGCACTGGCGTCGCCCCAGAGGTCGCCATCGTGCACGACTGGGAATCCCGCCTCGCCCAACGTTTCTCAGCCGGCACCGGTGTCTCCAACGAACGCTACGATGACGTCGTCGTCGACCACTTCGAACCCTTTTTCGCCCGCGGTATCCCGGTCGACGTCGTCTCCACCGGGCACGATCTGTCCCCCTACAAGCTCGTCATCCTCCCGCAACTTTGGGTCACGACCCCCCTGCTCGCGCTGAAGCTTCGCAAGTACGTCGAGTCCGGCGGAACGCTGCTGGCGACGTTCGACACGGGGCACACCGACGAGTCCAACCGGATGCACATCCCCGGTCCGGGCGACAAAACCGGCGCTATCCCCGGCTGCGGGCTCACCGAGCTCTTCGGCCTGTGGGTCGAGGAGGTTGACCGTCTCGCAGCCGACGTCCCCCGCGCGCTGAAAACCCTCGACCCCGCCCTCGGCACACTCGCCGGCCGGGAAGTCGCCGCACTCACCCACCTCACCACCGCTCGCCCCCTCGCCGAGTTCGCCGACGACTTCTACGCGGGCCGACCCGCCCTCACCGTCAACACCGTCGGCAGGGGCCACGCGATGTACCTCGCCACCCGCCTCGACGCCCCCTCGCAAGTCAACCTCTGCAACCACCTCATCGACCGCGCCAAGCTTACCACCATCCTCCCCCATCCCCTCCCCCCCGGCATCACAGCCCAGCTCCGCGGCGCGGGCGACGACGCCTTCCTCTTCCTGCTCAACTTCTCCACATCCCCCCAAACCGTGAACCTCGGCACGCTCACCCTCACCGACCTCGAAACCTCCGCGGCGGTCACGGGCGCAACGCACCTTCCGCCCCTGGCCTCAAAGGTGTATCGCGCCAGCTGAGCAGTCTGACTAGGCAGCCGCCACGGCGGCCACGATCTTCTTCGCCGCGTCGTCAAGGTCGGTCGCCGGCGTGAGCGTGGGCAGTTGCGCCTTGGCTCCGGCGAGCAGCTCCCGCGCCTTGGCGACGTTCGTGCCTTCCAGCCTTACCACCACCGGCACCTTAAACCCCACCTCGTTGCCGGCTTGGATTAGCGCCTCGGCGATCAGGTCGCACTTGGCGATCCCCCCGAAGATGTTGACCAAAATCCCCTTCACCTTCGTATCCGACAGAATGATCTTAAACGCTTCGATCGCCCCCTCCGCCGTCACACCTCCGCCCACGTCGAGAAAGTTCGCCGGGTCGCCCCCATGCAGCTTGATCACGTCCATCGTGGCCATCGCCAGCCCGGCCCCGTTAACGAGGCACGCGATGTTGCCGTCCAGCGCGATGTAGTTCAACTTCGCAGCCGCCGCCCGAACGTCCAGCGGCTTCTCCTGCGTGTCGTCCTTCATTCCCGCGATCTTCTTTTGACGGAACTCCGCGTTGTCGTCGAAGTTAAACTTCGCGTCGATCGCGGCAAGCTTGCCGTCCTTCGTCACCACCAGCGGGTTGATCTCCGCCAGCGAAGCGTCCGTCGCATAAAACGCCTTCGAGAGCGCCAGCATGATCTTCGTCACCTCGCCCGCGTGCGCCCCGGTGAACCCGAGTCGTGCCGCCACGTCCCGCGCCTGGAACGCCTGCAACCCCAGCGTCGGGTGCAGCGGCATCTTGATCACCTTGTCGGGGTGGTTCTTCGCCACTTCCTCGATCTCCACCCCGCCCTCGGACGACGCGATGAGCGTCACCGTATTGCGTGCCCGGTCCACCGTCATCCCGAGGTAAAACTCCTTGTCGATATCAACCCCCGGCGCCACCAGCAACACCGACACCGGTACGCCCTCCGGCCCGGTCTGGTACGACACCATCCGGTTGGCCAGCATAAACGTCGCAGCCGCCCGCACCTCCGCCTCCGACCTACAAAGCTTGACGAACCCCGCCTTCCCCCGCCCGCCCGCATAGACCTGAGCCTTGACCACCACCAGCCCCCCCGCCGCGAACTTGTGGTACGCCACCACCGCCTCGTCAATCGACCGCGCAACCTCCGCAGCCGGAACCGGAATGCCATACTCACTGCAAATCTGCCGCGACTGATATTCGTGAATCTTCATAGGGGGACACGAGGTTACGCCCCCCACCCCCCTCCGGCAATCCTCACCCCCCATCGTTATCCCACCCAAGCCCTCCCCTCCGCCCCTCTCCACGCCTTCCGTTAAAGTCATCCCATGCCCTTCGACTCCCTTCTGGTCCTCCCCAAACACCTTCACCCCGCCCCCGGCGCATTCCACTGGACCAAACGCGTCTCCCTCGCCTCGGCGCGCGATGCCGACCTTCCAGCGCTCGCCCTTCTGGCCACCGACCTCGCCGCCGCCGGGCACACCGTCTCACTGCTCCGTTCCCCCGTCGCCGAAGCCACCGTCGGCATTTACCGCGACGCCCCCGAGCCCGCCGTCAAAATCCCCGCCGACGCCTACCGCATCCATGTCTCCAAGACGCGCCTCGACATTCACGCCTTCGCCGACGCCGGCGCCTTCCACGCGATCCAGTTCCTCCGCCAGTTCGCTTCCTTCCCGTCGATCCGCTGCTGCCGCATCTCCGACGACCCCGACTTCACCCGCCGCGGCGTCTACATCGACTGCTCACGCGGCAA
>JBBRUM010000044.1:0-13584 GCA_038247815.1 Tepidisphaerales bacterium
GCGAGGACGACGACGGCGACAACGGCGATGACGCGGGAGCTGTTGGGTGGACGGAGCGAAGGGAGCAACGCGATGCAGCCCAGGGGGATGAGCACCCATCCCAGCGAGAGCGCCTGCCCGATGCGGATGGCGGATGAGGCCGTCGAGCCGAGGGCGATGGGTAGGGAGAGGATAAACCCCAGCGGGGGATAGATGATGCCCCAAAGGGGGCCTTGGCCGGGGGGGTAGTAGATCGGATAGCCGAGGGAGAGGGCGACGGGGGTGGCGGCGCGGACAGAGTTCCAGTCGAGGTCGGTGCGGACTTGGAAGGTGAGGGCGGCGGCGGCCGTGGCGAGGAAACCGAGGAGGAGAAAGATGAGTAGGGTCGCCGGGTACGGGGAGGGGCGGTGGTGGCGGCAGAGGAGCAGCGCGAAGAGGGCGGCTGCCAAACCAATGGAGGCGGAGAGGAACATCGGGGGCGAGTGTATCGCAGGCGGGGCCGGGTGAGGGCGTGGGTGTGGGTGTGGCGGGATAGGATGTGTTCATGAAACCGAGAGAGTTGTTGGAGATCGGGTTTGAGCAGGGGCCGGCGATCGGGCTGGCGGTGCAGGCGTGGGGCGGGGCGAAGATGAGGCTGGGGAAGGAGGCGGCGTGGGCGAAGCTGCAGGCCTTGGCACGCGAGCCGGAGAAGTGGGTGGGGGACGAGCACTTCGGGCCAGTGGCGGAGGCGTTGGTGGCGTTTCGGCGCGTGCGGGCGTTCACCGAGCGCGACAAGCCGGCGGAGTTTCGCGTGTGGGGGGCGGAGGGGATTGATGGCAACGCGATGGGGCAGATGTCGGCTGCGGTGAGGCTGCCGGTGGCGGTGCGGGGCGCGCTCATGCCGGATGCGCACATGGGATATGGGTTGCCGATCGGGGGTGTGCTGGCGACGAAGGACGTGGTAATTCCGTATGCGGTCGGGGTGGACATTGCCTGTCGGATGCGGCTGAGTGTGTTTGGCTTGGAGGGGAAGCAGGTGGAGAAGCAGGCGGCGCGGCTGGAGAAGATTCTCCAGCGGGAGACGGTGTTCGGTACCGGGGCGAGGCAGGCGAAGGCGACCGAGCACGAGGTGCTCGAAGAAGATTGGTCGTTCTCTCCCGTCGTCAGCCGCGTGCACGAGAAAGCAAAGGGGCAAATCGGAACATCCGGCAGCGGCAACCACTTCGTCGAGTGGGGTACGCTGACGCTGGATAAGCCGGAGCTTGGAATGCAAGCCGGGGAATACCTCGCGCTGCTCAGCCACTCCGGCTCGCGCGGACCCGGGGCGGGGGTGGCGGATTTTTTCTGCAAACTGGCGATGCAGTTGCACCCGGAGCTCCCAGCCGACTTGCGCCGGCTGGCCTGGCTGGACCTCGCAAAGGACGAAGGCCGCGAATATTGGGCGGCGATGGAACTCATGGGCCGATTCGCTTCAGCCAACCACGCGATCATCCACCGCAAGATCGAACGCGAACTCGGCGAGAAGGTGTTAGCCAGCGTCGAGAACCACCACAACTTTGCTTGGAAGGAAGTGCACGACGGGCAGGAGGTGGTGGTGCACCGCAAGGGCGCGACGCCGGCTGGGGCGGGGGTGCTGGGCGTCATCCCCGGGAGCATGGCGACGCCGGGATTCGTCGTCCGCGGCATGGGCGTCGCCGCGAGCCTCGACTCGGCCAGCCACGGTGCAGGCCGTGCGATGAGCCGAACGGCGGCGAAGGAGAAGCTGAGGTGGGGCCACGTGAAGGGGACGCTCGCCGAGGCGAGGGTGAAACTCCTATCGGCAGGGATCGACGAAGCCCCGCAGGCGTACAAGGACATTCACTCGGTGATGGCTGCGCAGGCAGATTTGGTCGAGGTGGTGGCGCGGTTCGATCCGAGAATCGTGCGCATGGCGGACGCGGGGGAAGCGCCGGAGGATTGAGGCCGGAGAAAGGGCCGTCGCACAAGCTGGGACGGGAAGCCGCATTTTCCGCAGCACTACGTTTGCCTGGTACTGCTGTCGAGCTTGGACATGTTTCTGACGCGGATCATTTTGTACCACGGAGGCCGTGAGGGGAACCCGGTCGCGGCGCATGTGAGTGGGTTGCACCCGAAGGGGCTGGTGGTGTTCAAGTTCGTGCTGTTGCCGGTCGTGGTGGCGATGTGTGAATTGGTTGGGGATCGGAACAAGGCGACGGGGGAGCGGCTGGCAGTGTGGGAGTGCGGGCTGACGCGCGTTCGGCTGGTGGTGGCGACGGTGTAGTTGTGGGGGAGGGGGTAAGGTTTAATCGACCTGGTGGGGGGAGCAGCGCGGGGGGAATACGATGGGGGATGAACACCGCACTGCCGACGCACACGAATCGCCTTTCCCGTGAGACTTCGCCGTATTTGTTGCAGCATCAGCACAATCCGGTGGATTGGTATGCTTGGGGGCCGGAGGCGTTTGAGAGGGCACGGGGAGAGGGGAGGGCGATCTTTTTGTCGGTGGGATATAGCACGTGTTACTGGTGTCATGTGATGGAGCGGCAGTGTTTCGAGAATCCGGTTGTGGCGGCGGAGATGAACAAGCGCTTTGTCAACATCAAGGTGGATCGGGAGGAGCGGCCGGATGTGGATCAGTTGTACATGACGGCGGTGCAGGTGCTGACGAAGCAGGGGGGGTGGCCGATGAGTGTTTGGCTGACGCCGGATCTCAGGCCGTTTTACGGGGGGACGTATTTTCCGCCGGAGGACATGCAGTGGAGTGGGGGGGGAAGGCCCGGGTTTCCGCGCCTGCTCGCGGGGCTGGAGGAGGCGTGGCGGGAGCGGCGGGGTGAGGTGGAGAAGACGGCGGATCAATTGCTGGGGATTTTGCACCAGCTTGCGACGCCGCGCAAACCGAGCGAGGCGATTCGGTTTGACGCGGAGAAGATCGAAGAGTTTGTGGAGCGGTCGGCTGGGGATTACGAGCCGGCGCACGGGGGATTCGGGCGGGCGCCGAAGTTTCCCCGGCAGACGCTGCTGAAGTTTCTGCTGGAGTATGTCGAGCATGCCGAGGAGGGGTCGGCGACGGCGAAGCGGGTGCGGCAGATGCTCACGCACACGCTGGAGGCGATGAACCACGGGGGGATTCACGACCATCTCGGGGGCGGGTTTCACCGCTACTCGACGGACGCGAAGTGGCTCGTGCCGCACTTTGAGATCATGTTGTATGACCAGGCGATGCTGGCTGAGGTGTATGCGGTGGGGGCGCGGGTGTTGGGGCGGGCGGAGTTTGGGGACGTGGCGCGGGGGGTGTGCGAGTTTGTGCTGCGCGAGATGACGTCGCCGGAGGGGGCGTTTTACACGGCGATGGACGCGGAGGTGGACCACCGTGAGGGGCTGAACTATCTCTGGACCCTCGCCGAGATCACCGACGTGCTCGGGGCCGACGACGCGGCGGTGTTTAACTGCGTGTACGGCGTCGACCAGGGGCCGAACTTCATGGACCCGCACCACCCCACGGCCAGCGGCAAGCCAGAGGCGAGCATCCTCTTCATGGACCGCAGCATCCCGCAGGCGGCGCACGAACACGGATACGCCGTGCCGGAGCTCGAGGCGAAGCTCGCGATGATGCGGGGTAAGCTCAAAATCGTTCGGGACCAGCGGAAGCAGCCGCTGCTGGACACCAAAGTGCTGACCGGGTGGAACGGTCTGATGGCGACGGCGATGGTGACGGTGTCGAGGGAACTGGGGGAGAAGAAGTACGCGGCTGCGGCGGGGCGGGCGTGCAGTTTTTTGCTGGAAAAGCAAAGAGACGCAAGCGGGGGACTACTGCGGACGAGTCGGGACGGGCAGGCAAAGTACGCGGCGTTCTTGGACGACTATGCGGCGCTGGCGGAGGCATGTCTTTTGGCCGGGAGGGAGCTGGAAGATGCGACGTTGGTGGGGGCGGCGGGGGAGCTGGCGGGGGAGATGTTGCGAAAGTTTTCGACGGTGACGTGTGGGACGGCGACGGCGGGCGGCGGATGTGGAAATGGGGCGTGTGGGGGCGGAGGGTGTGGCGGCGGCGGGTTGTACTTTACAGCCGACGACGCGGACGACCTGATCGTTCGCCAGAAGGTGGGGACGGATTCGCCACTGCCGAGCGGGAATGCGCTGGCTGCGATGGTGCTGATGGAGCTGGGACAAACAGAGAGGGCGCGGGCGATCATCGCGGAGTTTGCGCAGTCGTTGGACGACAATGCGGAGGGGATGAGCGCGCTGGCGACGGCTGTGCAGAGGTTTGTGCGGTTGTCGGGCGTGTTGGAGGTGGCGGGCAAGGGTGGGGGTGCGGCGCGGGAGGGGGAACTGGTGGCGGTGGAGGCTCGGTGGTTGACGCGGAACGAGATGGAGATTCGGTTGACGATCGCCGAGGGGTATCACGCGTATCCGCAGACGGAGGAGGTGGCGGGAAAGGGGCTGGTGGGGTTGGGGTTGGAGGTGGAGGGTGGGGAGATGGAGTTCCCGGCTTGGGGGCGAGTGCGGATGGAAATGACGGGGGAGGAGTTGGCGGCGTACGCGGGGGAGGTGGTGGTGCGGGTGAGGTTTGCGGCGGGCGGAGTGGAGGGCGAGGCGGTGCGGGCGGTGCTGAGGTATCAGTTGTGCACGCAATCGAGCTGTTTGGCGGCGGTGCGGACGGAGGTGGAGTTTACGCGATGAGGGGATGGGGGGGTGGTGGGGGAGGGAGGAGCTCGGCGAGTGCGTTGGCGACGAGGATGAGCGCGGCGCCGATGAGTTCCGTGGGGGTCATCGAGCGGCCGGTGAGGAGGAAATCGGCTGCGGCGGCAAGGACGGGCTCGGCCATGTAGATCAGCACCGCGCGGGTGGGGTCTACCCGGTGCTGATAGTAATTCATCAAACCGAAGGCAAGAAACGTCGGGAAAACCAGGATCACGGCGAGCCGCCACAGAATCTCGGAATCCAGCGAGAAAGCGAGCAATCGAGCGGGGGAGATACCCTGCTCGATGGACGCGGGCAGGAGGCAGAGCACGCCGCAGACGATGAACTGCGCCCCGCACATGCGCCACGGGTCCTCCTGCCTCACCACGCGGGATACGGCGAGGAGGTGGAACGTGAACACGATCGAGCACGCCAAGCCAAGCATTTCGCCGGTCCGGAACGTGGTCAGCCCCGCCCCGAGCAGAAGGTAGAGGCCGCCGCAGGCGATGGCGATCGAGAGGATAAGGGGCCAGGTGGGGAGCTCTCGGCGCAGGGCGCAGAGGAGCAGGGGAACCCAGAGGATGGTGAGCGAGGTGAGGAAGGCGGTGGCGGCGGGGGTGGTGCGGTCGAGGGCGAGGTGCTGGAGGACGATGCCGCCGAAAAGCAGCACGCCGGTGTAGCCCCCTCGGAAGACGCCCCGGGCCGTCCACCCGCGGCGGGCGTGGGGGACCAAGAGAAACCAGAGCACGCCGGCGACAAGGAATCGGACACCCTGCAGCGCGGTCGGGCCGAAGAAGTCGCCCGCACCCGCGCTGGAAATGATGTTGAGGCGGGCCCCGGCGTCCTTGCCGAGAGAGAACGAAACCGCCCACGCAGCCGTAGCGAGCAGAAGCATGAGGGCGGGAAAGTGGGAACCTGGGGCGGTGGTTGGGGAGGACGACATCGGGGACGGGTAGCCTAGGGGGTCACTCGGTGACGGGGGGAAGAGGATCGCCGAGGAGTTTGGTGGTGTCGAGGTCGGGAAGTCTTTCTACCTTTTCGAGCTTGTCATTGATGATGCGGGTGCGGTCGGCGACCTTGTCGATGTTGCCCGTCGCGGTGACGAGGTTGTCGCGGACCTTGGAAATCAGCTCCGCGTATTTCTCGAACTGCGTGCGGACGGCACCGAGAAGCTTGCCGATCTCCGCGCCGCGCTTTTGGATCGAGAGCGTGCGGAAACCCATCTGTAGCGAATTGAGCATGGCGCAGAGCGTGGTGGGTCCGGCGATCATCACGCGGCACTCACGCTGGAGTTCCTCGATTAAGCCCGGGCGTTTGGCGACCTCGGCGTAAAGCCCCTCGATCGGGAGGAAGAGGATGCCGAAGTTGGTCGTGGCCGGCACGCGGATGTACTTGTCGCGAATGTTCCGGGCGTCGTTCCAGATTTGGGTTTCTAGAGCCTTTCCGGCTTCGGCGAGGGCGGGGAGGTCTGCGGACTCCTGCGCGGCGAGCAACTGCTGGTACTTCATAATCGGGAACTTGGAATCGATCGGAAGCCAGATGTGATTGCCCTCGTCGCCATCGCCGGGGAAGCGGATGGCGAACTCGACGCGCTCGGTGCGATTGGCGGTGGCGACGTTCTTCTCGAAGTGGCCGGGCATGAGTTCGTCCAGGAGCGCTTCGAGGCGGATTTCACCCCAGACGCCGACGGTTTTGACGTTCGCGAGCACCCGGGTGAGGTCCTTGACGTTTCCGCCGACCTGCTTGAGTTCGCCGAGTTGGGTGTTGAGGTCGTCGAGGGTTTTGCGGACTTCGCCGAACTTCTCTCCGAGGCGCTGGTCGAGGGTGGACTGGAGCTTTTCATCGACGGTGAGGCGCATTTGTTCGAGGCGTTTTTCGTTGTCGGCTCGGATGTCGGTGAGTTGGGTGGCGACGGAGGTTTTGAGTTCCTCGGCGGACTTGCGGGTGTCGGCTGAGAGTTCGGAGACACGGCGGACGAGGGTTTCGGCGAGTGACCCGATGGTTTTGGACAGTTCCTCGCGGAGGGCGGCTGCGTGGGCGGCGTCTTTCTGGTCGGCGGAGGAAAACCGGGCGACTTGTTGATCGCCGAAGGCGTCGAGTCTTTGGGTGAGTTCGGTGCGGAGTGAGGAGATGGCGGCGGCGAGTTCTTGGCGGTGGGAGGCGGCTTCTTGCTGGAAAAGGGAGAGCTGTTTTGACACTGAGTCGGTGAGCGTGGAGAAGGATGCCTGAAGCTCGATGCGGGAGTCGCGGTCGGAGTCGGCGGCTTCCTTGCGTGAACGGGCTGACTCGTCGCGGAAGGCCGTTTCGAGTGGGCGGAGGTGCTCGGGTTTAAGGGCGTCAGCCGGTGGCGGCGGGGCGGGGCGAAGGAGCAGGAACAGCAGCGCGGCGAGGGTGGCGAGGGAGACGGCGAGGGTCAGATAGGGGAGAAGGTCGGCCATGTCCCCGGGAGGATAGCCCCGGGAGGCCGGCGGGGGAACGCTCGTGGGTGGTCGGCACTGACGGCGCTATGTCAGCCCTGCATCGAGATGGACGCTTCCATGCGGTCGGAGGGTTCGGGCATGTCGATGCCAATTGCGGCCACGGCTGCCTTGTCCTTGGACAGTTTCTCCATGAGCAGTGCCCAGGTGTCGCGCTGGAACTTGAGGAGTTTGATGGCTTCTTCGAGCGCAGGCAGGTCGCGGTCTACGTTTGCGGCGATCAGGCGCTTGTAGACGTAGGTGTAGATTCCGGCGAGCCGGTTGCAGAGTTCGGGGTAGACGTCGGGTCGAAGGCCGATCCGGAGTTCCATCACGATCTTCTGAACTTTGGTGATGCCTTCGTATGACTCGTCGTACTTTTTCGCGGCGAGGGCGGCTCTTGCTTGTTCGCCGAAGCGGAGAGCGCCGTCGAAAAGCATCATCTGGAGCTGCTCCGGGGTGGCGGTGAGGACCTTGGCTCGGAGGTACTTTTGGGCTGCTGCGGGGTTCATCGCGGTATGGAGTTCCGTGTGGGTTATTCCGATTGCGACGCGTCTACAGCAGACATATCGGTCGGAAGTCGCGGTGGATTGAGGCGGTTTGGGGTTCGCAGGGGTCGGGCGATTACCGGACGTGCGGGCGGGGGTCGGTGGCTATCGATTATTGGACGGGACGGAAATCGACGAGATTCTCCCGATGGCCGTCTGCTGAGACTGCAACTGAGACAGAATGGTTTCCATGTTGGCGAATTGGCGTTGCAATCGCGATCTCTTCTGGTTGAGGAGGATGGAGATTGAGGCGATGCGGTCCTCGAAGACCTTGTTTGCCTCGTCGATGGTCTTGCCCTGCTGGACGACCAAGCCGTTGACGGGGTCGATGAGACGAGTGAGGGATTTTTGCAGGCTGTAACCCAGACCGAACCCCTCGAGTTTGGTCTCCCTTCTGACGGCGTTTCCCGAGCCGTCGGTGGAGTTGGCCGTACCAACGGAGTCCGTGCCGAAGGGGGTGGTGGTGGCGATTTGGGAGAGTTGTGATCCGTTGGGGCTGGTGGTGGTGGTGGTGACGGTGTTGAAGGCGGTGAAGAGGCGTTGGGTAGCCAGCGGGTCGGCGGCGTAGGCGGTTTTAAACTTGGTCTCGTCGAAGGACAACTGGTTGTCCTCCCCCACGGTGACGCCAACCTGCGAAAGCAGCGAGTATCGCCCCGCGCCGCGAATGGGCGACTGTACGGCGGAGAAAAGGTTGGTCAGTATGCTCGCGGCCGCGGCGTCGCCCAAAAGCAGGCCCTTGGCGTTGGTGGCCGTGTCGAACTTGGTGAGATCGGCGATCCGCGTCGTCAAACCGTTGAACGTCGAAACGAACGACTTGAGCGTCGAAACCGCAGTATCCGCGTTCTGCACGACATTCAACGTCACCGCGCTCGTCGACGCCGAATTGAGATTCAGCGACACCCCCGGAAGCACGTTGGAAAGGGTGTTGGACGAACTGGTGAGCAGAACGGGGTTCGTCGCCGACGACGACCCGAGGAACACCGCCGCGTTCTGTGCGCGGACGAGCGTATCGAGCTGAATACCGGTCGAACCGGTGTCAATGGTGAACCGGCCGTCCTCGCCGGAGTTCAGCGAGTTTAGAGAGAGCCGGAACGGATTGGCGCCCGTACCGTCATTGATCAGCGAAGCGGACACGCCCACCTTGGCGGCGTTGAGCTTGGCGATCAATGAGTTCAGCGTGTCAGTCGAGGTGACTTCGATGTCCTTGGCGAGGGCGCCATCGATGGTGTCGTTGGTGGCCGTGCCCGCGATGCGCAGGTCGGCGGCGGCAGCGCCCGAGCGGTCGGCGACGGTGAGCTTGGATGCCCCCCCGTTGGTGTCGGTGAGCAGCAGGCCGTTGCCCTCCTCGTTGATCGACGCGGTGACGCCAATGTTGCCGGCGTTGATCCTCGCGATCACGTCCGAGAGCTTGGGGTTGGTCAGCCCGGAGAGGTTGATGTCGGCCGTCGCTCCGAGGGAGTTGGTGATCCGAAACGTTCCCGGGGCGACGCCCCTGCCGCCATTGAGCGAGGCAAGACTGGAGTTTTCAGAGATAAACTGACGCTTGAGCGAACCGCCGTCCACCGATGTCACCGCGGCGTTGAACGTCCCTTCAATACCCAGCAGCCCGGCGACGTTCGGGCCCGAGGCCGATCCGATAACCAGGTCGCCAGAACCGCCGGAAACATCGGTGATCTCAAGGCCCGTACCCGCGCGGTTAACGGCCGCACGCACGCCATTGCCCCCGGAGTTGATCCGTCCAATCAGGTCCGAGAGCGAGTTCGCCCCCGCCAAAGAAACCGTCGAGTCGTTTCCAGCGCGGTCCGTCAACAGCAGCGACCCCGTATTCACCCCCACCCCGCCCCGCAGGTTCTTCAAAAGCACCGAGCCCAACCCCGCGCGGAGGTTACTGCCAGTCACGGACCCCGTTCCGGTGGCGCCCTCAAACCCAAGGTCACGGGCGGCTTTGGAATTGTTGAGCGCGGTGATGGTCAGCGGATTCGCTCCGCCGGAATTGTCCGTAATCCTGAACCCTCGCCCGTCGGGACTGATCGAAGCCGTGAAGTTGGTGTCACCGACGTCGTTGAGCTTGTCGATCACATCTCCGACGGTCTTCGCCCCGGCCAGCGACACGTCCAGTGTCGAGCCGTCGCCAAGGGTGACGCGGAGGTCATTGCCGGTTGCCGCCGTGCGGACGCCCAGCCCGTCGTTGAGTGACGCGAGCGTGGAGTTTCTGCCGACGGTGTTGATGGAGGTTCCGGCGAGGGTGTTTCCCGTGGCGGTTCCGCGTAAACCGAGGTCGCCTGCCGCGTTGCCGCCGCCGACTTCGTCGATCCGGAGCGTGCCCGTCCCGCCGGAGGTGTCGGTGAGCACGAGGCCCGAGTCGCCGAGCGAGGCGCGGACCTGCAGGTTGGGGGCGGTGTTGATGCGTTTGATTACATCGTCGAGGTTGACCGTGCCCGCCGTGTCGACGACGGTGGATGCGCCCGACCGATCGACGATTCGAAACTGCCCCCGGCGAACGCCGGCGCCGCTGTTGAGGTCCGCGAGATTCTGTGAGGAAGTCACCTCACCACCGCCCAAGCCGACGCGAATCGTCCCGGCCCTCAGGAACGCGTTGGCGTCCGCCAAACCTGTCGACACCAGCGACTGCGATGTGACCGTCCGCGCCACCGTGAACTGGTACGAGCCCGCCGCCGCCGAGGGAGACACGCTCGCCGTCAGCACGTCGGCGTTGGATGACGTCCCCGTCGAGGCGAGGAATGTCGAAGGGCGAACGAGCGTGTTGGCCGACGTCTGCAATCCGGAGAGACGGGCCTGCAGGTCCGCGTACGCCAGCTTGATCCGCCTGTTGTTCTCGATCCGACCGAGCAATTGTGTGCGCGGGCGCGCGTCCAGAGAGATGAGCTGGTCGATGATCTGGCCGGAGTTGATTCCGCTGACCAAACCCACGCCTGATGAAATGGATCCCATGGAGGCCTCACAACGATGTAGACGGTCAAAAATCCGGGCGCAAGCCGGGCGACAAGCGCTCGGTGATACCCCTTATATCGGTTAGATTGCGGGGGAACGTGGAGACCCGCACGCCGCAAATTCAAAGTTATCGGCCCGGCAGGCGAATAAGTGGGCGAATTGGCGGATCGCCAAGCAAAAATCAGTCTTCCGAATAGTCCAGCACCGGGATGCTCACCCCGCGGGGCGTCGGAATCGCCGTCGGAGCCATCACGTGTGGAACGTCCAATAACTCGCGGATCACCGCGATCTCGTCGCAGTGGTTCTGCTTCGGGCACTTTACACAGTCCGTCCAGACCTTCAGCGGCAAGGACTCCTTCTCCACCACCTCGAACCCGAGCTTGCGGAAAAACGTTTCCTCGTACGTAAGCGCCATGAGCTTGCGAATGCCCACTCGCCGGGCTTCTTCTACGCACCACAGCACCAGCTGCTTCCCAATTCCGCGCCCAATGTGCTCCCGATCCACGGCCAACGACCGCACCTCGGCAAGGTCTGCCCAGATGATGCTCAACGCCACACAGCCGACCACCCTCGGGCTCTCCGGCGTACCAATGTCATACACCGCGAAGTCGCGCAGGTTCTCGTACAACTGCGCGAACGATTTGAACAGCATCTTCCCCAGTCCGGCGTGGGAGCTGATGATGCCCTGAATGGCGGGGACGTCTGTGATTTTCGCAGCTCGCAACATCGATTATTCTTCGCACCAGCCCTTCTGTTTAGAGGGGAAGCATAGCATCGTCAAACCGGCGAGGTTCAAGGCACTGTGGCAACAACTCTTACGATGCTGAGCTATTCGATGTTCGGGCCTGGCCTTTGGCTGGCGCTGGGGTGCGGGATGATGGCGGCGCGGGTCCGGATGTCGCGGTTGAGCTGGTCGCGGGCGAAGTTGCCCGCCAAGCCCCCGAAGCTCGCCATCGTGATCCCCGCCCGAAACGAAGGCCCCTACATCGGGCGGTGCATGGAGTCGATCCTCACCCAGGCCTACCCCGGCGGCGAGTTCGTCGTCGTAGCCGTCAACGACCGCTCGACGGACAACACCGGCGCCGAGCTCGACGCCGTCGCGACGCGGGACCCAAGGCTTCTGGTTCTTCACCTCACGGAAAAGCCCGACGACTGGCTGGGCAAGTGCCACGCGCTGCACCGAGGCGTGGAAGCCGTCCCGGCAAGTACGGAGTGGATCCTGTTCATCGACTCGGACGTCAGCCTAAACGACAACGCTCTGTCGCGGACGATGGCGCTGACGCTCGAACGGGGCATCGACGCCGTCTCGGCGCTCACCCGGCAGCGGTGCGAGACGGTCTGGGAGAAGCTGTGCACGCCGGTGGCGTGTGCAGCCATCGTCGCCATGTACCTCGCGTCACTGACGAACGTCGACAGGTGGCGGAACACGGCGTTCGCCAACGGGCAGTTCTTTCTAATCCGCCGCTCTGCTTACCTCAAAGTGGGGGGGCACGAGGTCGTGCGGCACTGGCCCTGCGAGGACATCGAGCTGATGAGACTGCTCAAGCAGCACGATTTCAAATGCCGGCTGTACTCGGGGGAGGATTTGGCCGAGACGCGATTCTACGACTCGGTGACGCGGATGTTCGAGGGTTGGGGGCGGATCTACTCGGGCGCATCGGGGCGGCGGCCGTACCGGATTCTGGCGGCGATGGTGTTTGTGGCCTCGGGCGCGGCCGCGTTTTTCGCCCTCCCGTGGGCGCTGGCGGAGGCGTATGCGTCGGGCGGCGGCTGGAACCTGTGGACCTCCCTGGCGGCGGTGCACCTGGCGGCGGTCCTCGCTTGTCTGGCGGCCGTCTACCGGTGGTCCGGAAACCCCCTGTGGTACGGCGTTTTCTTCCCGTTCACAGCCGTCATGCAGACAGCCTTCTTCGTCTACGCACTGTGGTGGTGCCTGACAAACAAAATGATCTGGCGAGGCACGGCGTACTCGACGCCAACGGGGCGGGCCTAAGCCGCGAAGTTCGACTTACGGCAGTGCAGGGCCACCGCGGCTACGAGGTGCTTGAGGCGGTCGAGGGGGAGCGTCTGAAGGTATGTGTCCGTGAAATCGATGGGGAACGGGCATGGGAGATCACGCAACATGGCCACCAAGTCCCCGCGGGGCAGACCGGCGATGGTCGTTAGCATTGACTCGATTTCAGTGGGTGGGCACATCGCGGTTACCGCATCGGGTGCGATGATCTGCACCGCTCCAGCCGGTCCGTCCCACACGGAATCAGCAGAAGAAGTCGATCATCGCACCCTTGTTTCGGGTATCGGTGTAAAGCAGGACAACCTTGACCGGAGTTTGCGGCTTGCCCGCCACCCCGGTCTCCGGAGTCACATCGTACCGAAGTACGGGTGTCGTCAAACTGTTACGATGTGTCCCCTTGTCGTGGATTGGAATTGCACCGGGATCGGGAGCGGGAAGTGGGTCCGAAGCTAGGTTGGCGGGTGGGGCTGCGAGGTCTGTAGGGTTTGGGGCGAGAACGGCTTGCGTGCGGGCGTAGGTCCCGGCGATCAGAGGGCGGGTGACTGCGCCGCTGGCGATAAAGTTGTCCGAGACCGAGTAGCCGCCGGCGACTTTGCCCCCGTACCCGTCGTACGGGATCCGTGGGGCGATGGCGGCGCGAAGCGACTGGACGAGCGACAACTCGGCAGAGGCGATCAGAATGGCGCTCGTTCCAGACAACATGATGCCCGGGGAAGAGCAAAACGTGGGAACCGTGGCGTGCCGGGGTGGCGGAGGTCCATAGATCAGTCGATGAATAGCGTCGGTATCCCCTCTTTTGCGGTTTTTTGTGCGGATCGGCTGCCTGTTCCGTCTGTGCCGGATGATGCGTGGACGCCACGTTTGGCATCGATTTGTGTGGTGGGGGATGAACAATGTGGGGGCGGTGCGACAGGGCACCTACCCTTGCGGCGATGCGAACGGACGAATTGGATTTTCATTTGCCGGAAGAACTGATCGC
>JBBRUM010000045.1:0-13539 GCA_038247815.1 Tepidisphaerales bacterium
AAGGACGAGCCTGCATTGGCGCACCTGCCGAGGTTGGTGTTCGCGTTCAACCGGAAAGACGCGGGCCGGCTGAGGATGCTGATCGACTACCTCAACACGCTTTAGATTTGGTTAGTGTTTGTCGGCGAGGGAGCTGCGGATCCGGGCGCGGAGGATGAGAAGTTTTTGGTTCCCGGGTGAGAGCTTCAGGGCGTCATCGACGTCGGTGCTGGCGCCGGCGAAGTCACCCTTTTCCAACCGGAGGGCGGCGCGTTTTTCAAATGCTTCGCGGTAGTCGGGGTTGAGGGAGATGGCCAGGTCCAACTCGGCTAGGTTTGCCGAACCACGCTCCACCGGAATCCGTGACTTTTCGGCGGAGCTGACCACCCCCCCCAGCCAAACAACGGCGATGATTACCAGCCCGGCGATGAGCATTCCGATTATTCCCATGAACGGCACCCACCACCGTTTGGGGAGTTCGACACCGAAGAATTTCATGGTTTTTTCCTTTTTCCCGCGGGTCTTGCGGGCGACTTGACGGCGGCCGCCAAGAGCTTCGGGCCAGTGGGACAGTCGGCCAGAAGCTTGCAGTTAACGCACCTTGGCTTGCGGGCGTCACACACGGCCCGGCCGTGATGGATGAGCAGGTGCGACCAAAGTGTCCACTGGTCCCGCGGAACGATGGCGATGAGGTCCTGCTCGATTTTCACAGCGTCCGACGCGTGACTGGTTAGGCCAAGACGGTTGGAAAGTCGCGTCACGTGCGTGTCGACGGTGACGCCGACGTCGATCCCAAATGCGTTGCCGAGTACGACGTTGGCCGTCTTCCGCCCGACGCCCGGCAGCGCGTGCAGCGCCTCCATCGTGCGGGGCACCTCGCCGCCGTGGTGGGCGACGAGCTCACCGGCCATGGCGATGATGGACTTGGCTTTGTTGCGGTAAAACCCGGTGGACTGGATGAGCTTTTCGAGTTCTTCCAAGGGCACCTTGGCGTAATCTCGGGCGGAGCGAAACCGGCGGAAGAGCTCGCGGGTGACGATGTTCACCCTGGCGTCGGTGCACTGGGCGGAGAGGATGGTGGCGACGAGCAGCTCGAGCGGGGTCGAGAAGTCCAGCGAGCATTTGGCGTGGGGGTACTCGGCGCGGAGCACGGGGAGGATTCTCCCCGCGCGATTGCGGCGGTCGGTAACTTTCCGGGGTTCCCTGACCATGTGGCAGTATAGTCGCGCCGCTAGTCGACGAGAGTGCGGAGCGTGCCGGCGGGCGTGATGGCCGACGAGAAGAGCACCAGCCCGACGAGCAGGCAAACGGTGGCCAGGAGCAGCGTCAGCGAGAGTTGCTGGTCGCGGTCGAAGGCGTCCTTGGCGGGGTTGGCGGTGTCGGGGTCGTCGGCGTGGTCGATGTAGGACTGGCGGTTGCGGGCCAGTCGGGGCGCGACGACCCACCGTTCGTAGGCGACGACTCCCGCTGCGACGACGGCGAGGACCACGCGGAGGATCGCCGCGGTCTGGTTCTGCCCGTTGACGTCCGCCACCCCGAAATGCATCCCAGCGCCCACCACCACCACCAGCGCCGACACCAACTGAACCTTCCCCACCACCAAGAGCAGCCGCAGCATCACCGCCGAGCCTAGCAGCGTGGCGTGCTGGTCCTCCAGGTTGACCGCCAGCACCTGCGGCAGCACCGGCTTCTCCTCGCGAAGCGTGCGAAACACGACAGCCGCCGCGAGCATGACGAACACCGCGCCGCCGAACCAGGTCGACAACGCCAGCCAATAGCCTGCCTGCACGAGCTGATAGAGCATGGACGCGATGATAGTCGCTCGGGCGACCCGGTGGTTGGGGTCGGGTGAAGCTCTCAGCCCTGCGCAAGGTCGCGGAGCATCGGCACCTGCCCGGCGATCACGCCCGGGTCCGTTCGCCAGGCGAAGGGCGGCCCCACCCCGCCGTACTCGAAGGCGAGGATCTCGGGGGTGGCCCACGCGCCGCACCGAACGCGTCGCATGGCGTCGGAGAAGAACCCGAGGTCCCCTTCGGTCAACGGCATGTGGTCGGTTAACACGCCGCCCACCTCGGCCAAGCCGGTCACGTGCAATTCCCGCAGGTGGTCCACCGGCAGCGAATCGAGGTACTCCCACGGCTCCCAGTCGGCGTACTGGCAGGAGATCCGCGCGTGCGACAAATCCAGCAGCAGTCCGCAGCCGGTCTGCCGGATCACCTCCTGCAACAGCTCCGCACGCACGCCCGGAAGCAGGAAGTCCTCCCGCTCCCGCCCCGTGTAGATCACATTCTCGACGATGACGCGGTCCGGCCCGAACCGGGCGCACAGTGCCGCGACATCGGCGACGACCCGGTCAATGACGCTTGTGAGCACCTCCGGCGTATCACCCCCATGCCCGTCGAGGGCGGGGTAGTCTCGGCGGCGGACGTACGCGTGGGTGTTGATCAGCCGCGTGCCGGTGTCCCCGGCGAGGGCGGCGACCTCGTCGAGCTGCTCGACAGTGGTCGTACCCGGGCCGCTTTCGAGAGGGAAGTGCACGTACACCTCGGCCTGCATCCGCGCCGCCGCGATAACCTCGGGGAAATCAGGACACTTGAAAAGATCCACGTCGATCAGCCCGGATTCATACAGCCGCGCCGCCGCCGGCGAATAGTTCACCGCAAATCGCATGACGACACGCTTCCCGTCACTGCATACCCAGAATCACCACACCGAGCTTATCGGCCAGCTCCACGACCTTCTCCTTCTCCAGCATCATCGTCTGCCCGACCTCCAGCACCAGACACCCGCAACCGGCTGCTCGAAGCTTCTCGATCGTCGCCGTACCCACACTCGGCACGTCCACCCGCAGGTCGCGGTGTGCGTTGGCGACCTTCACCAGCGTCCAGCCGCGGCCCTTGCACCACTGGCCGGCGCGATCGATCATGCGGTCGGTCCCCTCGACGGCTTCGACGGCGATCACGTCCTTGTCGACGACCGCCATCGCCTGGCCGATGTCGGCGGTGGAGATCATCTTGCACAGGGGGAATGCGAATTCGGCGTCGCGCAGTTGGGCGGGCGTCGGCTGGCGGCGGGTCATCACGCCGGGGGTGGCCATGTGGTGCTTGCTGTAGGTGGTCGAGTCGATCAATGTGATTCCCTCTTTGGCCAGTTCGTCGGCGACGGCGTGCAGCACGGCTTGGTCGCGCTTGTCGTGCCGCAGCCGCGTGAAATACAGCCGCACGGTACGCCAGTCCGGGACATACGTCAGCCACCGCGTTCGTGCGTACATCTGACTCTTCCCCACCCTCCCGACCATGATCGCCTCGCGCACCCCGGCGGCTTGAAGCACCCGGATCCACTGCCCCAAACGCAGCGTGCCCACCTCGCGGTAGGCGTCGACCTCTGCCGCGAGCGCGGGATCGGCGTTGCCCCGAAGCGCGGCGCACACGACGACTCGCCCTTGTTCACGCGCGCCCCGTGCTACGAGAAACGGAAATACGCCCTGCCCGGCGATCAAGCCAAGCGGAGCGATCCTTTGGGGTGCCTGCGTGCTCATCTCGATCTACACCAGCGTTGTCGACATCGCCCCAACCTCACGCCGCACGCGCTCCTGATACGCCCTGTGCAGCCGCATCGTGATCTCGCCCGGACGGTCGTGCACCTGCACGCCGTTCCAATGACTCACCCAGCTCAGTTCCCGGGTGGTCGAGGTGATAAACAGCTCCTCGCCGCAGCGGCAGTCATACTCGGTGGGGTTGCGCTCAATGACGGGGATGCCCTGCTCGCCTGCGATGTCGAGCAGCACCTGCCGGGTGATCCCCGGCAGCACCTTCTGGCCGACCGGAGCGGTGATGACAACGCCCCTTCCGACGGTGAAGAGATTGCTGGCGGAGCACTCGGTGACCGTACCGTTCTCGGTGAAGACCGCTTCGTCGGCGCCTTGGTCGGCTGCGGCGTTTTTGGCAAGAACGTTGGGGAGCAGCGCGATCGCCTTGACCCAGCAGCGCTTCCAGCGTTCGTCTTCGACGGTGACAAGTTTCGCGCCCTCAGCCGTGCCGATGGCGGGAACGGGAGGCAGCTCGCGCGTGAAGAAGTACAGCGAAGCCCTGATGTTCTTCGGGTAGATGTGGTTCCGCGGGGAAACGCCCCGGGAAAGCTGCATGTAGATCATGCCATCGGTCATCCCCGACTGGTCAACTACCTTGCGAACCTCGTCGGCGACCTCATCGACCCGCCACGGCAGCGAAATCTTGATCCCCTCTGCCGATCGCTCCAACCTCTCAAGGTGCTCGGTGAGGGTAAACGGAACGCCCCCTCCGCTACGGCCCTTGTACACCCGCACGACCTCGTAAACTCCGTCGGCGAATTGGTGGCCGCGGTCTTCATAGTTGGCGGCGGCTTCGGAGAGCTTGGAAACCTTCCCGTTGACCCAGATCAGTTCTGTCATGACCGGCATCCTTCAAAAACGTGCAAAACTTGCGTCGGACACACCTTAGTTTACTACCATCCGAAGCCCAATGCCTGCCCCAACACCGACCATCCCCGTTTCCGCCGCCGCCAAGCAAGTTTCCACAGAACCCGTGTGGACCCCGCCCGCCCTCGTCAACCCCCACGCCGATTCTGACAAACGCACGAAAGTGCGAAAAATGTTCGCAGCCATCGCCCCCAGCTACGACCTCAACAACCACCTCCACTCCCTCTACATCGACCAATACTGGCGGAAACGTACGGTCCGACTCGCCGAACTCAAACCCGCCGACCGCGTGGTCGACGTCGCGTGCGGTACGGGCGACCTGACCCTGCAGTTCGCGGCGGCACTCGAGCAGATGCGCGCCGGGGGCGCCGTCGCCGCGCCGGTGGTCGGAATCGACTTTACTTACGAAATGCTGCCGATTGCCGGCGAGAAGGCGCGCTCATTGGTGTCCCCCGCCAATGTCAGCTTTTCCACGGGAGACGCCCAAGCCTTGCCCCTCTCGGACAGGTCGGCTGATGTGGTGTCCATCGCGTTCGGGATTCGCAATGTGCAGTCGCCAGCGGCTGCGCTAGCCGAGTTCCGGCGCGTGCTACGGCCCGGTGGGCGACTGGTGGTACTCGAGTTCTCCGTGCCCACCAACCCCCTGTTTAAGGGGCTGTACAATTTCTACTGCTCGAAGGTCATGCCCCTCACCGCCACGTGGATCAGCGGCGACCGCAGCGGCGCTTACAAATACCTGCCGCACTCGGTGGAAACGTTCGTCACGCCCCCTCAAATGACGAGCCTGATGGCGGCTGCAGGGTTCACCGATGTAACCGCCACGCCGCTGACGTTCGGGGCGGTGGTGGTTTATCGGGGGCGGGTCGCTTGATTTGTCCGGGTCTCGCGGTCTAGCGGGCGGCGCCACTTTAAGCCGGTGTAGCCCGAGAAACCAGGATCGAGCGTGACGAGCGTCGCGCCGAGTTCGACGGCCAGCGACGCAAGGAAACAGTCGGGCACGCGATCGCCGCGGATGTCGTCCCTTACGCCCCAAACCTTCATCCGCTCAAAGCAGTTGACCGACGGAACCACCCGGATGGCAGCCGGGGCACTCAGGACCTGTTCAAGAAACTTCAGCGCCTCCCGCGCGGTGGACGGCGTCTTGAAGATCCGCGGATTCGTCACGATCCGGTAAACACCGAGCCAAACGTGGTCGGCGATGGCGACGGGCTGATCTCCAATGAGCGTACGCTCGAGCCACCCTACCAACGCTACTTGGTCCGGGAAGTCCTTGCGGTGAACCCGGACCAACACATTGACATCCAAGAGGATCAAGGCTGACCGCCAACATGGCGACGGTCGTGGTCGTCCTCCGCCCGCGCCAGCGCCTGCTCGTAAGAGCCGCCGCCGACGAATCCGTCGCCGCCGGCGGTCTTAAATCTGATCGACTTGGGCTTGCGACGCGCGGGCGTAGCGGCGAGATACTGTTCGAGCGCGTTCTCGACGACCTTGGTGAACGATGCGTCGTGCGCCGAGGCGAAAGCACGGGCGCGATCCATCAGGTCGGGGCGCAGCCGAATAGTGGTTCGATCCATTGAGATGACAATAGAATTCCGACATACGTATGTCAAACGCGTCGTGTGTACCAGCCGTCGGGCATGGGGCGGGGGGCGAAACGGGGATTTCAAAAGGCCCGAGCAAACCCGGCAGGCCGGATGCCTCCCTAGACTTAATAAATGAACCTCGTCGTCGCCATCACCGGGGCTTCCGGCGCCTTGTATGCGATTCGGTTTCTCCACGCAGCCGTCGCAGCCGGGGTGCATGTGCACCTCGTGATCTCTCCGTACGGCCGACGGCTATTGCATGACGAGCTGGGGATGGAGAAGCCCGACCTCGCCGCGCTGGCGGGGAACGCGGACGGGGCGGGGATAACGCTATACAACTACAACGATGTGGGGTCGAAGCTGGCGTCGGGGAGTTTTTTGCACGACGGGATGGTGATCGTGCCGTGCTCGTCGAACACGCTGGCGGAGGTGGCGCTCGGGCTGGGGGACAATCTGATCTCCCGCGCGGCGGCAGTGTCGCTGAAGGAGCGGCGGAAGCTGATCATCGTCCACCGGGAAATGCCGCTGTCGCCGATCGACATCAACAACTACAAAACCCTGTCGGACGCGGGCGTCATCCTCTGCCCCGCCAACCCCGGCTTTTATCTCAACCCGACGACGGTGCTGGAAGTGGTGGACTTCGTGGCTGGCAAGCTGCTGGACCTGTGCAAGATCGCCCACCCCCTGCCGACGCGGTGGGACCCGAACAACCTGCGGCCGCCGGTGAAGCTGACGGCTGAGTGATTGAAAAAGTGATCACGAAGGAATCAAACGTGGCACCCGAGCCCCCAGCATCGTTCATGTCGAGTGATCCGCCCGGTCAGGCTTTGGTGTCATCTCGTCTTGCCGAGTTGGCGCGGGACATTAAGCTGTCGCACACGGTATTTGCGCTGCCGTTTGCGTTGCTGGCGGTGTTCTTGGCTGCGGGGGGGTGGCCCCATGCGGGGCAGGTCGGGTTGATTTTGGTTTGCATGGTGTCGGTGCGGACGGTGGGGATGGGTGCGAATCGGTTGTTGGATGCGCGGCTGGATGCGCTCAATCCGCGGACGAGGAATCGTGCCGTGCCCGCGGGGAGGTTGTCGCGGAGATTTGTCGCGGGTGCGATTGGGGTGTGTGGGGCGGTGTTTTTGGCGGCTTGCGGGGGGTTTTGGGTGTTTTACGGTAATCCGTGGCCGCTGATCCTCGGGCCTGCGGTGCTGCTATTTCTGATGGGGTATCCGCTGATGAAGCGGTACACGGCGTTGTGTCATTACTACTTGGGGGCGGCGTTGGCGGCGGCGCCGGTGTGTGCATATGTGGCGATAGCGGGGGACGCGGCGGTTCCGGCGTTTCTACTGGCTGGGGCGGTGTTATTTTGGACGGCGGGGTTTGACATTCTGTACGCATGTCAGGACTACCAATCGGACTTGGAGACGGGGACGTTTTCGGTTCCGGCGAAGATCGGGATACCGGCTGCGTTTTGGGTGGCGCGGGTGTCGCATGTGCTGGCGGCGGGGTTTTTGCTCGCTTTGCCGGCGTTTACAAACCAGCTCGAAGTGATCTATCTGGTGGGGGCGGGGCTGGCGTGTGTGCTGCTGATGGTGGAGCACGCGGTGGTGTCGCCGAGGGATTTGAGCAAGCTGAACCTGGCGTTTTTCACGCTGAACGGGTGTGTGTCGCTGACAGTCGGGCTGCTGGGGATCGTGGACGTGCTGATGTAGGTTGCGGGGGAAGGGGTTGGTGGCGGATAATGACGGGGATGGTGCCATGGATGTTGATCGCGGCGTTCTGGCTTCTTGCCACACCGGCAACCCAGCCAACGCCCCTGCCCGTGCGACAGACGGCGCACCTGAAGATCACCCCCGCCGATGTCGCCGACCTGCCCGCGTACCTCGCCCGCGACGTGCCCATGGGCGACATCGACCCCACCTTCAGGCCGACGCTCGTCAACGACAAAAACCAGGAGCGCGTGCCCGTCACCGCGCAGCAGTGGCTGGACGCGCGGAAGGCGGGATTCTCGTGGAAGGCCAATGTCGATAACAAGCTAGAAGGTGCGTACAAGCGGTACGCGTTTCCCGCCCAATGGTTGCGCGACGCCAAGCCATCGGAGCGGAGCTTCCTCGGCGGCGTGCGGACCGACGCACGGATTGTCGACTGGCTGCCTGCGAGCTTCGGATTCAGTTACGACGTCGAATCGGCGGAGGCCTTCGAGAAAAAGCGCCATCACCCCCCCGTGTGGCGAGACATGTTCCCTGCGACGCTGATGGCGGACCGCCAACGCGACCGAATCACCCTCGACGACACCCACGGCGGGCAAACCGTCATCACCCTCCTTGCCTACGGCGATGTCAACGCCGACGGAATCCAGGACGTGCTCGCCGAGGTCGCGACCCACGCGACAGGGGGGACTTTCTCAACCGTGTCGTACGTTACCTTCACGCGGACGTCAGAGGCCAAGTCGGTCGAAGTGCTGTGGGTGTGGAACTGAGATCGGGGCTAAGCTCGGGACGATATGGAATGGGTTTACTACCTGATTTTGCTGGTCGTGTCGCTGGTGGGGCTGGCGCTGGCGATCATTGGCTTGCCGGGGATTTGGTTGATCGTGGCGGCTGCGGGGGTGTACGCGTATCTGACGTCGGGGGCGTATATCGCATTGTGGGGGTTGTTGACGCTCATTGCGCTGGGGGTCGTGGCGGAAGTAATGGAGTCCGCGCTCGGGGGCGTCGCGGCTGGCAAAGCCGGCGGGAGCAAACGAAGCATGATTGCAGCCATCGGAGGTGGAATCGTCGGGGCGATCCTCGGAACGCCGCTGATTCCGATTCCGATCGTGGGAACAGTGGTGGGGGCGTGCGTGGGGTCGTTCGTGGCGGCTTTCGCGGTGGAGATTTTTTGGTTGAAGAAGTCGACCGAACACTCGCTGAAAATCGGGGCGGGGGCGGCGGCGGGGAAGTTTGCGGGGATTGTAACGAAGTTGCTGTTCGGCGGGTTGATGGTGCTCGTGGCGGCGTTGTGGTCGCTGCCACTGTCGGGAACCCGGCCAGCGGCCCCTGTCCCGCCGCCGATAATGCCCACAACCTTGCCCGACACTGACGGCATGTTGTCACCGACGACCGCCCCGACCACCCAGCCGGGTTGAGACCTTGGCCAACCCTGCGATACTGCCGCCATGGGTGTCACGATGGTGATCGGTCGAGCCGGGAGCGGGAAGACGTACAGGTGCTTCACGCGCATCGTCGACGCCATGCGCACCGACCCGCTCGGACCGCCGATTTATTGGATCGTGCCTCGGCAGAGTACGTTTTCGCTCGAGCGGATGCTCACGTGCGAGTCGGGGTTGGGGGCGTTTACACGGTGTCGGGTGGTGTCGTTCGAGCAGTTGGCCGAAGAGGTGCTGGCTGCGTTTCCCGGGCCGACTCGGGCGGTCGTCTCGCCGCTGGGACGACTTGCGACCATGGCGCACCTCCTGCGGGCTGGCAGCGGTGAGCTCGAGCACTTCCAACGGTCGGCGGGCAGGCCGGGACTGGCAGCCGAGGTGCTGGACATCCTCGACGAACTCTCCCGCAACGGCTCGCTCACCCCCGACGACACCGGCACGGATGCCCTCGACCGCGCAGCCGGCAACCTCACCGACGACGGAACCCACCCCGACCTCGCGGGCAAGCTCGCCGACCTGCGGCGGCTGCGGGATGCGTACCGGCAATTCATGGGGCCGGGGCGGTTCGACAAGGATTCGCGACTCGAGCACGTCCTGCGGCACACGGCTGCCACGCCGAACTTCCGCGGGGCGTCGTTTTACGTCGACGGGTTTCTCGACCTGCTGGACTTCGAGCGGCGGATGCTGGGGGCGCTGGCGCAATCCGCCAGCGACGCGGGAACGACTTTCGATGTGACTTTTTCCCTCCCCACTGGCACGCCCGGGCTGGACAACATCGACCTCTTACCAGCGGAGGACGGCGTGTTTCACCGGATCGAGTCGGCGCACCGGGCGCTGCGGCTGCTGCTGCGGGAGCGGGGAATTCCGGTGCGGGTCGAGCGGCTTGAGGGGGCGCGGCGGTTCGTGGCGGCGGGGATCGCGGCGGTGGAGGCGGCGTTCGCCGAGCCGTCGGCGAAGTTGGAGGGGAGCGTGTCAGCCGGGGTCGAGTTTACCGCTGCCCCGGACCGCAGGAGCGAGGTCGACGCGGTCGCCCGGCGGATCCTCCAGCTCACCCGCGACCCAGCGGGGCCGGGATACCGCCAGCGCGACATCGTCGTGCTCACGCGGAACCTCGCGGACTACGAGTCGCACCTGGCGGCGAGCTTCGCCGACCATGGCATCGGACACTTTCTCGACCGCCGGAGAGACGCGTCTTCGCACCCGCTTCTTCGGCTGGTGCGGGCGGCGCTGTCGCTGGGGACGACGGGGTGGAACACCGGGCACATCGTGGCGATGTGCAAGTCGGGGTTGGTGGGCGGGTGCGGCGTAGACGTGGCGTGCCGGCTGGAGAACCACGCCGAGGGGACGGGGCTGGAGGGGGAGATGTGGAACGTGGCGCGGTCGGCGACGCCGCCGGACCTCGAAGCGCTGCGCGTGAGACTCCTACAGCCGCTGGGGGCGTGGATTGCGCTCGTGCGACTTGGAGACGGGGTGGATCCGCCGCCGACGTTGCGCGCCGCAGTGGTGGGATTGCTGTCGCTGCTGGACGGGCTGGGCGTGCCAACGGAGCTTGCCGGGCTGATCGCCGCCGCGCAGGCCGCGGGCGACGAAGCGCTGGCCGCGGAGCACACGCAGGTGTGGACCGAATTCACCGCGTTCCTCGGCGAGCTGGCCGACCTGCTCGGAACGGTGACGATGTCGGCTGAGGACTTGATATGGATCTTCACGGCGGCGTTCGACGCGCTGAACCTCGGCCTCACGCCGCCGACGGTCGACCAGGTGGTAATCGGGCAAGCCGAGCGGACCCGCGTCACCCAGGCGAAGGCGGTGTTGGTCCTCGGCTTATCCGAGCGAATGTTCCCCCCCGCCCACGAGGACTCGGCGATGCTCTCCGACCGCGAGCGATCGACACTCGCCTCGGCAAGGCTCCACCTCGACGCCTCAGCCGACCGCCGCCAGCTCGACGAGCACCTCATTGCCTATCTCGCGGTGTCGCGGGCGTCTGAACTGTTGCACCTCTCGCGCCCGACGACGGACGGCCGCGGAGCGCCGCTGGGAGAGTCGCCGTATTGGCAGGTGGCGCAGCGGGCGGTGGGGGCGGCTGCGGCGGAAACGGTGGTGGACCCCACGTCGCCCGAGAACATCGCAACAGAAACGCAACTGGCTGAAGCGCTGCTGCGGTGGGCCCGGAGGCAGGATTCAACGGGGGAGGATGCGGCCACGCATGCGGGGCTGTATCAACATGTCGCCATGCACCCTGCCGAGTTTCCGATCGTTTCCGCCGTCTGGCCGGCGCTGCGCCCGGTGTACGATCGCATCACCCTCCCGCCCGACCTCGCAGACAAACTCTTCCCCCAGCCGATGGCACTCACCGACCGGCAGGTGGAAACCTTTGCCAAGTGCCCTTTCCGGCACCACGCGGAGTTCACGCTGAAGATCGCCGACCAAGCTGCGCCGCACGTCACCGGTAGAACGCTCTCGGGGCTGTACCACCGGGTGCTCCGCGAGTTCACCGAGCTGCTGGTGAAGCGCCACCACGCCGCGTGGGACGGCCTTCCGCCGGAAGAGTCGGCCCGCGAGGTGGAGCGACTGGCGCAGGCGGCCACCGCGCGGGAGGTGGCACGACTGACCTACGACGGCTCGGCTGACCCGGCCAAGCTCGCGCCGAGCGACCGGTACGCCCTCACCCGCGTCGCCGGCGCGCTGGATGAGCTTGTGCGGGCGCACCGGGCCGCTGCGCCGCGCACCACCTTCACCCCGCAGCACGCGGCTGCAAAGTTTGGTCTGGGCGAGCGATTCCCGCCGCTGACGCTCGCCCTCGCTGGCGGGAAAACGGCTACGATCTCCGGCTCGATCGACCGCGTCGACATCTCCCAAGCCGACACGCTCGCCGCGTGGGACTACACCCTCTCCCCCCACCCGCCGAGCCTCGCCAAGATCTACCACGGACTCAGCGTGCGCCTGCCGATCCACCTGCTCGTGCTTCGGGACGCGGGAACCGTCGCGGGCGCCTTCGGCTTGCCGCTGCCGAACAAGATGAAGTCGTTCTCGTCGATCGAGAAGTACCTCCAAAGCCCCGCAACCGACTCGGAGGAGTTCCTCCTCGAACGCCGCCGCGCCCGGGGGCTGCTCAGCGACGACTCGACCTTCGACTTCGACAACACCGTCGAAAAGGGCGGCAAGTCCGCGATCATCGCTTACGCCCGCACGAAAGACGGACCGACCAGCCAAGCTGGCACCGACGTGCTCGCCCCCAATGTCTTCGCCGCACTGCTCAACCACGCGCGGGAAACGCTGGAGAACATCGCCTCGGGAATCGTAGCCGCAACCATGGACGTCACCCCATTTAAATTCGGGAACACCTCGGCGTGCGTCGACTGCACCTTCCAAGCCGCCTGCCGTTTCAAC
This sequence comes from Tepidisphaerales bacterium, assembly GCA_038247815.1. Lineage (GTDB taxonomy): Bacteria > Planctomycetota > Phycisphaerae > Tepidisphaerales > Tepidisphaeraceae > JBBRUM01. Next base: position 12,539 of record JBBRUM010000045.1, read on the forward strand.
CCCCGCGAAGGCGGGCACTACGTACACCTGACCCCGACCAAGGCGGGGGACATCAGGGACTTGCTACGCGCCCCCGCCCCGACCGAGCCCCCGCCGAAGACAACCTGACCCCTTTACCATCACACCCCATGCCCACCCCCGCCTTCACACCTTCCCAGCTCGCCGCCATCACCCACACCGGGGGCGGCCTCCTGCTTTCCGCCGCAGCCGGCTCGGGGAAAACCGCCACCCTCGCCCACCGCGTCGCCCACCTGGTCTCCCATCAGCAGCTTCCGCTCGAACGCATTCTCGTTCTGACTTTCACCGACAACGCCGCAGCCGAGATGCGCTCCCGCATCGAGTCCGTCCTGCGGGGCATGGCGGACACCTCACCCCACCTCCGCCGCCAGTCGCTGCTCGTTCCCCGCGCCCCGATCTCGACCATCCACTCGTTCTGCACCCGCCTGATCCGCCGCCACTTCGGCCGCCTGGGAGTCGACCCCCGGTTTACTGTGCTCAGCGAGGAACCGGCAACACTGCTGCGCGACGCGGTGATCCGCGAAGTGCTCGACGCCGCCCACCGCAGCGCCGCGAACGAAGACTTCCCCCGCCTCGTCGAGTACTTCGGCGGCGGCGACGACGACCGCGTCGGAAAACTCGTGCTGAAACTCGACCACGCCCTCTCCTCCGAGCTCGACCCCGACAAATGGTGCGCCACCGCCCTCGCCCGCCTCCAAGCCGCCGCCACCGACCCGCACTCCTCCGACCTCGCCGCCGAACTTGCCACCGAAACCGCCCACCGTCTCGTTTACCTCCGCGCCCAACTCGAACACGCCCGAAAACTGTGCCAGTCCGTCTACCCAAAGCTCGCCGAACACATCGCCGCAAGTGTTGAACCATATCTGGGCAGATGGGAATCCGAGTTCGCCCAGCCCGGCGGCGTTTGGTCGCTGAAATTGCCCGCGATTGGCTTCGATAAAGCGCCGTCGGTCAAGAAGGACATCGCGGGAGGCGACACCGCA
>JBBRUM010000046.1:0-13482 GCA_038247815.1 Tepidisphaerales bacterium
CGGTCGGGGGTGATCAACGAGATTCACCCGCACGTTCTGCGGCACTGCTTCGCCAGCCACTTGGTGGAAGGCGGGGCCGACTTGCGTGTGGTGCAGGAACTTCTCGGGCACTCGGACATCGCGACGACTCAGGTCTACACCCATGTGGACAAGCGCCGGCTGAAGGCCCTGCACCGCGAGCACCACCCGAGGGGGTAGGCGGTTTGGTTCACGAGAGAGATACAGGGGGCGTGGAGAAGAGACGTTGCCACGGACTTTGACGGGCGTGGCACGGACAATGCGAGATAGATTGTATTTGCTACATTTACTTTTTTGTTTTCTGTTTGGATTGGATGGCATTTGATTGTCCGTTCCAAGTCCGTGAAAGTCCGTGGCCACCTGTTTTTTTCGCGTTTTTCCGTGCTCTGTGTGGCCCTGCGGTGACCCAGGGCGGGCTACCACGCGGCGGTGTAACAGGGGCCGCTGTCGGAGCAGACGGCGGCGTGGCGGAGACCGGTTGCGGGGTCGATGGAGGCGGCCATGGGGTTGGGTTTGTAGGTGTCGAGGAAGTGGAGGTCGTGGCCGCGGGCGCGGAGGGTGGCGAGGACTTCGGGGTGGAGGCGGCGTTGGAGGTTGAGTTTGTTGGGGTGGCGGGTGCGGGGGTAGAAGCTGTTGGGCATGGATTCGGTGTAGTGGAAGGGGACGTCGAGGGCTTGCTGGAGGGGCAGACCTAGGGCGATGTGGGCGAGGAAGAACTGGAGGGTGATTTGGTCTTGCACGTCGCCGCCGCGCATGCCGAAGGCGATCCCGCCTCGGCTGGCCGACCCGCCGGCGGTGGCTCCGCCGGTGGTGGCCCCGCCGGTGGTGGCGGTGTGCGGATACAGGGCGAGGGAGGGGGTGATGGTGATGCGGGGGCGTTTGCGGGATTGGAGGCAGTTGGGGCGGGCGGGGTTGAGGAAGAAGACGTCGCCGCGGATGGTGAGGGCGAAGCCGTGGCTGGGGATGATCGGCGACGCGGAGAACCAGCCGCCGGAGAGTGCGGCTGAGAGCAGGTTGCCGTGGCGGTCGGCGACGTCGAGGTGGGTGGTGTCTTTGGGGTTTCCGGGTACGAAGCCCTGTGGCGGGGGCAAACCGAGGGCGCGGGCGTTGTCGGCCCGGACGTTTTCGATGTCGTAGTCGAGCGGTTTTCCAGCGGGCAGGCCGGGTCGGAGGCGGGGGTTGGCGGTGGCGGGGTCGATGAGGGATCGGCGGGGGGCGTTGTAAGGTTCGGAGAGGAGGGTTTGGAAGGGGGGGTTGTCGAGAAGGGGATCTCCGTAGTGGGCTTCGCGGTCGGCGAGGGCGAGCTTGGCGGATTCGGTGAGTGTGTGGATGTAGTCGGCTGAGGCCGGGCCGCCGAGGGCGCGGAGGTCGGTGTTGCGGAGGAGGGCGAGTTGTTGGAGGAAGACGGGGCCTTGGGTGAAGGCGCATTTGTGGACGGTGGTGCCGTGGAAGTCGTAGGCGAGGGGGGCTTCGAGGGTGGTGTGGTGGTCGGCGAAGTCGTGCTCGGTGAGCAGGGCGGTGTGGGCGTGGCCGGTGTGGTCGGTGACGGGGGTGGAGGTGATGAAGTGGAGGAGGCGTTTGGCTAGTTCGCCGCGGTACCAGAGGTCTTCGGCGGCTTGCAGGCCGGCGGCGCGGGACTTGTGGCTGTGTGCGTCTTCGGCGTCGAGGACGGCGCGGAGCGTGCCGGCGAGGGCGGGGTTTTTGAACAGCGTGCCGACCGGGGGGACCTTGCCGCCGGGAGTGGCGTACGCAGCGGAGGTGGGCCACTCGGACCAAACGGCTGAGAGGCGGGCGATGGCTGAGTGCAGCTCCTCGTACATTGGGAAGCCGTGGTGCGCCAGTTCCCACGCCGAGGCGAGGGTTTGCGCGAGCGACATCGTGCCGAACCGGGCGAGGAGGTGGGTCCAGGTGCTGAAGACGGCTGGGACGATCGCGGGAAGAAACCCGCGTCCGGGGATGAGGTCATAGCCGTGGGCGGCGAACCAAGCGGGGGTGGCGGCTGCGGGGGACTTGCCGACGCCGCAGACGCTGTGGACGGTGTCGCTCTTTGCGTCGTAGTAGAGCACGGGGCATTCGCCGCCGAAGGAGGTTTCGTGGGGTTTGATGACGTTTTGGCAGAAGGCGATGGTGGCGGCGATGTCGACGGCGTTGCCGCCGATGCGGGCGACGGACATGCCGGCTTCGGCTGCGAGGTAGTGGTCGGTGGCGATGGCGACGGACCGGCCCATGACCTGCGGACGGGAGCGGAGGGCGAGCTGGCGGGAGAAGTCGTCGTGGGTGTGGTGGGACATGGGAGGGGATGTCAGATGTCAGATGTCAGATGTCAGATGCCAGATGTGCGGGGACGGGGTGGCGTGTGCAAGTTAGTGGGGGGAAGATGAAATTGAAATGTGGTACTTTTTGTTACATTTTGATGGGTGGGGGGGGTCGAAGGGGGTGTGGGTTTGGGGAGGGGGGGGAGGGGTTAAGTGTTTGGGAGGTAGGGGTTTGAAGAGTTTGTGGTGGGGGAGAGATCGCTTGGGGGGTATTTTGGGGAATGGATGAGTGGTTGGGTCTGTTTGCACGGGTGGGATGGGGTGAGTTTGGGGGGAGCCAATGGAGGGAGAAAAGCGGGCACGTCAGGAGGCGGTATCCGAGTTCAAGGGTATGGCAATGTTAGGGTTTTGATTGGGTTTGTCAAGGGGCGGCGGGATTGTACAGACCGGGGACATGGGTGGCGCTGGACCGGGGACATGGGTGGGGGCGCGGGTATCGGGCGACGCGAGTGCACGATTCCGCATTGCCGGGGCGTCTTCGAGGCGTGCGGCTGAACGAAGGACTGCGTTGAGCTGTCGAGGATGTTGGGGTGGGCCATACTGAGCGCCTGCGGCGGAGGGCTAGGGCGGGGAGGAGGAGGAGGGAGAGGGCGGCGGGTTCGGGGATGGGGCTGGCGGATCCCGCGCTGCTTTGGCCGAGGGGGATGCCTTGGCCGCGGAGTTCGGCGAGGGCTCGGCCGAAATCGAGGGTGTTGATGAGGCCTTCGTAGTTGAGGTCGCCGAAGTTCCAGCTGGTTCCTTGGCCGTTGATGCCTTGGAGGATCCGGGCGAGGGTCGTCAACGCACTAGTTGCGGTGGTGCGATGGGCAGTGGATCTCGACCTAAGCTCCGTAGCGCATGTGGCCCACTCGGTACAAGCACGCTCGCCGTGTCGGGCCCGAGGGCGAGATCCCGCCGCGGGGGCGTACTGGATTCGGGGAAACTACTTCTGGGAAGGTTGGGCTATTTCTCGGCTGAAATCCCAGGTGCGGCCAGTATTCCGTAGAAACCCGCAGCCGGTCCGAGGTTTTGGTGAACCGTGAATTCGAGCCCCAACGGCGTACACCGGTTTGGGAACCACCGCTCATTCCCCGGCCATTGGTCAAGCCCCGGATACAACGTCTTGTGCGCCCACGCGACGTCCCACGGACCGTTACCAAGCTCCGTCTGCTTCCGCCACGGCGAATATGGAATCAGCCCCTCCTGATAACCCTTTGACGGACCCGCCGCCGACCCCGAACCCCCATTGTACCAGGCGTCCATGTGGAACATCTCCGTCACATTCCGCTCCCCGACACCCGTCATCCACACCATGTTCAGCGAGTTGGTGCCCAGGAAGTAATCGGCTGTGGTGTACAAGGCGGCGAGGTACTTTTTCGCCTTCGCGGGGTCGGACGCTTTTGTCAGGGCGTACCCCACGGCAAGCTCGTGGGCCCACGGCGTCGTCTGCTGGCCGATGAGCATCGGCATGTCCCACTTGCCGCCCCACCGCAGCGCACGCCGGTCGGCAACGGACAACGCCAGATCCGCGTTGTGCACCGCAACCGCGCGGATCCTCGCCCGCAACGCCGGGTCCGGCGCGACCTTGCCGTCGGGACCGGCGCCGGTCGTCAGTGCGTACAGGTACGGCGCGAAGATCGCGTCATGCCACAGCGCCGTCCCGGCTTGGATGTAATCGGTGTCGGCGGCGAACTGCTTTTCGTACTCCTTGTCCCCCGTCAACCTAAACAACGCCGCAGCCGCGTAGGCCCGCGTGTCGCGCAGCACCTCCTCCTTGCTCGCGGCGTCGGAGTTCTTCGCCGCCCAGGCGTACGCCTCGACCGCCTCCTTCGCCCAATCGACTCCCTCGGGGTCCTTCACACCGATCTTCCGCAACGCACTGGCGAGCTGCGCAGCCGTTCCGGCATAGCGAAACGTCGACTCTGGGTCTTCGCCCGACACGGCATAAATCCGGTCCGTGTCCTGCCAGGACCCGCGCCCGAACTTGCTGCCGTCCGGATTCGTCCCCTCATCCGACCCGAACACATCCCCCGCCACACGCGACCCGATCCCACCCGTGCCCCAGCCCTTGCGGAGAAGCTCCTGCCTCAATCGATACCCCCACCGCGGCAGCCAGGCGGCTTCATCGAGAATGTCGGGAACGCCGTTGCCCGATTCGGGAATGTTGTTCTCGTCGTCCTTGAAGTTCTGCGGCGCGAGGTCGAACGCCATCAGCAGGTCTTGCGCCACGCGGAAGTGCGTGAAGTACCCGTCCCAGTCTCCCGCGTCTTGATACCATCCCCAGGCGTCTTCAAGTGGCCCCTTTAGCGTTGGCTCGAGTCGCTCGCGGGTGGGATTTTCGCCGCCGTACTCGGTCCACTTGAGGGTTGAATACTGCAGCTTGCCGGCAAAACCTGGCGTGAGCTTCGGGTGCCCCGGCGCTGGCCGGGTGAACGCTGTATAGGGCGCCTTGAGCTCGATCCCGGACCGCTGGTGGTAGAGCGCCCGGATCACGGCCCGGTACGGCTCGCGGTACGCATCGGGGTCGACCTTGAACTCGAAGGAGCTGCCGACGCCCTCGATGACGAGCTTGTATTTGCCGGGCGTGGACAGCGATGAAAAGTCGGCTTCGTAGACCTCGGCGTTGAGGTAGTTCCCGCTGGGCGGCGAGTCGGTGACGTGGAGGGTTTCGGGGTTGTTCGCCGGCTTGCGTGGCGCGAGCTTGCCGGACAGAACGTACTCGCCCGTTGTCGTGTCGAGAATATGAAACGCCCTGCCGGCGTAAGGCTTGACGTCCAATGCGCCCTTGTCACCCATCCAGTGATACAGGTATCCGTACTTCTCCGGAGCCACCGGCGCGTACCCCAGAATGTTCACGTGCACCGCCTCCGACCGCAGCGCGTTAACGTCGTAGGTGAACTTGAACGCGTTCGTGCCCTTGGTGTTGAGCTTGCCAGTGTCCAGCGTGTACGTCTTGCCCGGCTGAAGGGGCGTCGGCAGGATCAGATAGACCCAGTGTTCCTTCGTATGGTCAGGCCGATCATTAACCGCCTTGCCATTCTCCCATCGGTCTGCGAACCACGCGAAGTTCATCCCCTTCGCCTTCCGCCCCACCGCACGCGGCGCCTTACCACCCGAGTAAGCCGCGTCATCGGCCGACAAAATCGAGTACGACTCCACTTTCGACGCCATCTCCACGTCCAGCGGATCGATCACCACCGTCTCCTGCCCCCTCGACTGACCCGAAATGTGGTGCACCACATGCCCCTCGTCGAAGTGCACCATCAAAACCCGATCCGTCAGCGGCAAGACTGCCACAATCTCCGCGCCCCGCGCCGAAGCCGCCACCACCAACGCCAAACACGCCGCTGCCGCACGCATCGCCATGGAATCTCCAGCTAAACCCAGAGGAAAACAATCCCCACCACGCAAAACCGACGAAAAATTTACTCCAAATACTCGCCAACTACCAATCGGTTGCCCCAAAAAATCGACTCCACTCCGATCCCCCGTTCGTGTCGCCCCCCGACCCTGCTGTCTACAATGCCCCCGAACTCCGGAGGCGTGCCAGAGTGGTCTAATGGACCGGTTTTGAAAACCGGCGTGCCTGAAAAGGTACCGTGAGTTCGAATCTCACCGCCTCCGCTGACGACGAATCGGTCGTAAACGACCGGCTGGTGCAAGGACATGTGGGGCCTCTCATGGCACATCACCCCCTCGCGCCTTGACCAGCGCCGTCGCCAAAGGTGGCCACATCGCCCGACGCGCATTCGTGCCGTGATGCAAATGCAGAAGATTGACTTCGCAAAAATCGAAGCCGCCGTCCGAAACCAACCAGCGCAGCTTTGATCGTCCAACCGTAGATCACCCCTAGGTCACCCGGGCCCCCACCGACGCCTCGCGCCCTTCCGGCACCAAGGACTCACAGTGGTGCAATACCAAGGGCCCAGTCTCTCGCCATGCCCCGCATGTGAGCCCTTAGACGTGCTTATCGAAGGGCTCAACTTCTAACTTATCGGGGCGACAGGATTTGAACCTGCGACCTCTAGACCCCCAGTCTAGCGCTCTAAACCAAGCTGAGCTACGCCCCGGATCTCTCCGCCGCCACGGTCACGGGCGGACAAGGACAATAGAACCCCCGCAGCCGATGTCAACCAACTCGAAGATCGTTCACTCCCTCATTCGTACGTCAGCGCAATCGATCCGTCTGGACACTGCGTCTTCCGGGCTTGGTCGTATCGCGACTCCTGCTCATTGACTCCCATTGCAGACTTCGCGTCACGCATGGCCGTCCGGTCGGCCGGCTTGACCCAGTTGGAATCGCCGGGCTTTTTGATCTCGGGAAGGGGCATCATTCCGCCGCGGTTGTTCTTGATCATGCTTTCCACAGTTCGGCGGGCGTCCGGGTCGTATCTCGCCAGATAGCCGACGATCATCGTCTTGCCCCCGTCACAACTGACCATCACCGCTTGCACCGCCTCCGCCCCCTTCCTGGAAAACGGAGGGACCATCACATTTGACTCCTCAAACGTCGACTTCCCATCGTCGGTCGTAAAGGTGAGCATTTGCCCCGGTTTCGACATTGACGTCATCGCCCACCATCCCGCTACCAGCGCCACCACCACCGCCACCACACCGATCATCCGACTGTTCCCCAGCGTCTCACGAATGCCAGCGCTCTGTTGTTCTTGTTTGCCCATCGCAGGTCCATCCAATTTTGTTCAACCACCCGGCCAGCCCCCGCCGCACACCTCGGCGCGCCGAGGCCTGCCGTCGCCCTTGGGTGACGGCAGGCCCAGCTCAAACCCCAACTCTCACCGGAACCAGATCCCACCGTTCCTGGAGTATGCGACGCGGTCGGGTGTCTTGGACTCCACCGATCCGTCTTTCCGCAGCACGTTGGTTGTTACACCACCGACGTGCCTGTTCACAGTGCCCGTCGCTTCATTGAGCCCCTGCAGGATCCACGTCCGCCCGTGGTTCCAGCGCTTGTTGTTCGGCTGGCGCCAGCACTCATCGCTCATGATCGCCGGGTTCGCGTCGTCAGCGTTTCCCATCTTCGACTTCCGCGCCATGTTCATCACCCAGAACGGCTCGGGGCGGGTTGGGTCGCGGAGGGGAGAGCCGAAGTAGATTTGGTACCCGATTTCCACCCACAGTCCAAAAAGCCCGCCATTTGCGCCTTGGGTGGCTGCATTTCTCTGGACGTTGTCCAGACTCGTGCTTCCCGCCATTTGAAGCAAGGTTTGCCCGGAAAAACCCGCCGAGATCAGCTCGATTTGCCTGCGAGCTTGGGCTTCGGTAGCGGTATAGGTATCAATCCCCTGGTAGTTCCCATACGCCCTTGGCCCGATTCTGACGTCTTGGCCCTGCATGAATACCGGGCAATTGAAGAGCTTGGGGTCGGCCCCGTAGTTGTCGATCAGCGCAAAATAGTCCACCGAGTACATCCAAAGGTTCCACCATGGCGCGTCACCCCAAAACACGTTCTGACACTGCGGCAGCCTTCCCTTGCGATCATTGGAGAACATGTGGATCGACTGTCCCATCGACCTGAGGTTGCTCATGCACTGCACTTTCAACGCCGCTTCCCGGGCTTTGCCCAGTGACGGCAGCAAAATGCTAATCAGCAACGCAATGATCCCGATCACCACAAGCAGTTCCACAAGGGTAAAACCCTTCCGTACTCCGCAACCTACGTTCCGAAACTTACGCATCGCCTCACACTTCCTTTCGCGTCCCGCGTCGCAATTCACGCGTCCTGGGACGTAAGTATGTTTCTCGTCGGGACCACTCTTGGGTAGCGACGCCCTTTCGATGTGGAACTGGTCATCCCGGGATACATACCCCGACCAACGACAAGTTCGGTTCCGGTCCGACCAGAGTTGCAGACCCGGGCCAAATCGCCCTGTCCACACCCTCATTACTTCGCGATCTCGGTCAACTTTGTTCGCGGAGCTTTCTGAACCGTCGCCGGCTATATTCTACAGCCGCAAATGGAAATTGATTGCAAGGAAGCGCCAATCCTTTGCACATTTCCGCCAACTTCACACCGACAACCGCCATTTAGGTTCCAGACCCCACCAGCTCAGCCGGCGTGCCATCTGGACAGCGGATGTCCCGAATCTCCGCCGCCGTTCTTGCAGGCGCCGAGGGCGTCACTGTTGCAGCCGCACGCTGTGGACCCGTCGGTGTTCCCCCCGCCGCCGTCCAACCCGGGTCCCCCGGGCGCTTGACCTCACTCGGCACGAACGGGCCGGGATTAAACTGCGAGTTCGCCAGCGCCTTCTCCATCAGCGGCCGCCCCTCCGGCGTGTATCGCAGCAGGTAGCCCACGAATTTCGTCTTGCCCCCGTCGCACGTGTAAACCAGCGCCATCGCCACTTCCCGACCGTTGTTCATAAACGGCGCCACCCGGTACGTTCCGCCGTAGAACGTCTTGCCATCGTCTTGGCTGTAAAACGCCTCCGGCGTCACCGTCGAACCGCGAAACCCGAAGACGTAAATGCCCCCAAGGCACAGGAGCACAACAACACCCGCCACCCATGGATTCTTTTCAAGGAATCGCCGGATCTCGCCCTTTTCCATCTGAACAGGCTTCGACTTCTCCATGGATTACACCTCGCCGCCCCGCCTCTTCCGCCTTCTTCCGCGCTCCCACCGTTATGTAACTGCCGTTCAGTAGAAAAACCAGTTCGGCCCCGAGTTGTAGTAACTCCGCAGGTCCGGCGCTTTGTTGTTGACGTGTCCGTCCCGGTACAGCACGTTGATCCTCGCCGAGCTCGGCCACCGCCGCACGCTCACTTCCCCCGACCGGGCGTAGCTCGATGTGCCGCTGATAGGGGTCGAGGGCACCTGCGACGTTGCCACCCTCCCGTGGTTCAGCGTCACAAAGGGGTTCCCGGGGCTTAGAATGACGCGGTCAGTGGCAATTGGCTGGTTCGAGTCCCACTCGTTGCCCATCTGCGCTTTCCTTGAAATCAGGCGCGATGAACTGAAGAACCTCCGAAAAGAGCCGGTGCCACTTGCGGCTCCGGGGTTAGGGACTTGCTGCAGATTTTTCAGGTTATACGAGTAGTTCCCCGCTTCGACCCATTGCGACGCCAGTCCGCCCGTGCTGCCGATGTTGTCGTACCACTTCGGGTCGTCCGGGTTGCCCCCCGGATCCAACCCATTGACCACCGGCGTCGCCCTCAGCGCCTCCGCCTGTGCCCGACTCGACCGCTCCGCCGCTGAATTCGTTCCGAAATACCCCCATGTGAAAAAGTCCTCTCGATCCCCCGCCACCGACGGACAGAGCAGGACCTTACGCGACATCCCGAAGTCGTCCTCCAGCTTGAAGAAGTCCCGCGAGTACATCCACGGTCCCCACCACGGCCCGTCCCACGGCGTGCTATGCCCCCCCGGCAGTCGGCCCTTGTGGGCATTGGCGAACATGTTGAACGACTGCCCCACCGACCGAAGGTTGCTCGCGCACTTCACCTTGTTCGCCGCCTCGCGCGCCTTACCCAGCGACGGCAATAAAATACTGATCAGCAGCGCGATGATCCCGATCACCACCAGAAGCTCCACCAGCGTAAACCCGCCGCGCCGTGTGCAACCGTTGAAACTCTTGGTTCGGATCATAAATTGCTCCCTTTCCCACCCGACATTCCCCGCTTCGCTTCACCGCCGCCACCGAAACCCGAAAACGCTTTTGACACCGCAACCGCGTTCCTGAGCCTCTTTTGATTTTTACAAAGATAGCAACCCCCAAAGAAAAGGATTGCATTGCCGCGCCAATGTGTTATAGATTTACGCCAGTGCCGCTCGCCAAACCCACATCCCCTCCCCTGCTTCCCACCAGCCCCCACGCGAAAGTCATCTCCGTTTTCGCCAGCTTAACCGCGTACGGCGTCGCCCACGGCGTCGCACAGTACCTCACCACCCTCGACGGATGGACAACACGCTTCCACCAATTCAATCCCCTCTCCTTTTCGAGCGCCTTCCGGTTCGACAACCCCGACGGCGTCATCATCGACCGCCCCGACCCCACGACCTGTGACGAGCTCGCCAATTGGGGCAAGCCGGTCGTCCGGGTCATCGGCCCGGAAGAAATCTCCGACGGCGTCCGCGTCTTGCACGACGAGTACGCCATCGGCAAGGTCGCCGCCGAGCACCTGCTCGACCGCGGCCACGCTAGCTTTGCATTCCTCAGCCCCGATGGCGCCTGGGCCCGCGGGCGCGAGCAGGGCTTCGTCGAGACTCTCGCCCGTGCCGGGCGACCGTGCGCACTGACCCTTCATGACCACAATCCCGATCTCCGTTGGAGTTGGGCGGAACTCCTCGACCCCCGTCGGGTCGCCGGGTTCATCCACAGTCTCCCCCGACCCCTCGCCGTCATGACCGCCAACGACGAAATCGGCGCCAACCTCACCGAAATCTGCCGCCGATGCGACCTCCGCGTACCCGACGACGTCGCCATCGTCGGCGTCGACAACGACCAGCTCAACTGCAGATTCTCCCGCGTACCCCTTTCCTCCGTCGACACGGATTACGAGGGCATGGGTTTCCTCGCCGCCAAGTCGCTGCACAAGCTTATCCTCGGCCAGTCCGTGCCGACGGTGACGTTCCTACCGCCCCGCGGCGTCGTGGTTCGCGGTTCCTCCAACCGCTGCGCCGTCACCGACCCCGACCTTCTCGCCGCCTTGGACCTCATCCGCATCCACGCCTGCAACGGCCTGACCGTCGCGCAACTCGCCAAACTCGCTACGACACCCCATAGGTCCCTCGAACGACGCTTCCAACAGGTCCTCCGCAGGTCCCCCGCCAAGGAGATCATGCTCGCAAGGATCCAACATGCCCAGTCCCTCCTCCGCGACACCGACCTTAAAATCATCGCCGTCTCCGCCCGCTGCGGATTCTCCTACCAGTCCCACTTCACAGCCGCGTTTCGCCGCGTCGCTGGCACCACCCCCGTCGATTACCGCGCCAAGTGGCGGCGCTCCACCGCCGTCTGACGTCCCGCAAACCCCTGCCACACTTTCGATCCCTGCCCACCCGCCCAAAAAAGAGTCGGGACCCGTTCGGGTCCCGGCTCGCAATCTTTCGATCCGACTCATTCGTACAAGATTACTTGTACTGGTTGGTCGATTCCGTTTCGACGATCGGCTTGGCGAACCGTTGGGTCGACAAGCTCGTCTCGAAGCGGTTGTCGCCTTCGGCGGTCGCCCTGATGACCACACGCCACTCGGCCTTGCCACCGACCGCGAGGGCGGGTATCGGAGCAAACGTCACGGTCTTGCCAGTTGCAGTGGCAGTCGTCGCACCCGACGAGCTGACGTAGTCCTGACCGGCGCCCAGCATGCCGACGATCTGGAGGTTTTCCAGCGGTACCGAGCCTTGGTTGGTCGCGGTGATGACGTACGTCGTCTGGCCGCCGACTTCAACCGGGTCGATCAAGTCGATGACTTCCAGCAGCACGGCCGGAATGCCCTCAACGCTCGTCACGCAGTTCGCCGTCACCGGCGTCGCACAGTAACCCTGTGCCGTCGCCGACGCGCGGAGCGTCTCCTGGCCGACCGGCTTGAGCACCACGGACACCGTCCGCGAAGCGCCCGCAGCCAAGCTGCCGAGGTTCCACGCGACACCACCCGCGCCCACCGTGCCACCTTCGGTCGCCGAAACAATCGACGATCCAGCCGGGGCCGGCAGGTTGAGGACCGTGTCACGAGAAGCGGCGTCGCCCGAGTTTTTCACCGTGAAGCTAAACGTCGCGTCGCGGCCGATGAAGATCCGCTCGGGAGCCGTGCACACGATCTCAAGCTTCGGCTGGCGAACGACCGTCGTCGTCGTGTTTGACTGGGCCGTCAGGTTGCCCGCGGCGGCCGATGTCGCCTGGTTCTGGAACGAACCGGTCCGCTCGGCCTTGACGTTGATTGTCACGCGTTTCGACTGGCCGGGGCCGAGGTCGCCCACGTCCGCCGTCACGTTCTGCTGACCGTCGGTCGTCTTTAGACCCGGCGGCAGGACGTCCATCACCTTTACGCCAGACGCCGTGCCCGAACCCGTGTTCTTCACTTCCAGAATCATCTGGATCGGGTCACACAAAAGCACTTCCGCCGGGGCGGTCTTCGTCAGCGCCAGCGCCGGCTGGGTGATCTTCACAGTCGTGCACAGCAGGTTGTTGTAAGTAACCGACAGACAGTTGCTGCTCACACCCACCGCGTCGGCACGGCCGGTGACCTTGATCACGCGCGTCTCGCAGCCCGGGATGTTGCCCAGGTTCCAGTTGAACCCGCCGCCCGTCTTGGCAGCCTCGGGCGACGACGTCGTCACATCCAAGTTCGCGGCGTTCGACGCCAACACGTTGACGTTCTGCAGCGTTGCAGTGCTCAGGTTCGTCACGTGCAGCTCATAGCTGTACGGCTGACCAACGCGGGCTTCCGCCGGGGTCACCGTGTGCAGCAAAATCGCGCTGCTGTTCACGTCGCCCGTCGGGAACGCCAAGGCGTTGACCACCATGCCCGCAGCCGCATTCGGCCGGTAGGGGTTGCAGCCCTTGGCCGCCATCGCCGGAGCCCCCGCCGCAACCGGCTGGGACGGAGCGGGCTCGCTCTGTTGACATCCAATGCTCACCATCGACGCAGCAATCATCGCCCCCAACCACAGGCGACCAGATTTGCGAACACTCTTCATGGGTCTCTCCTAAAAAACCTATCGGGTCCGTTACAGACGCGATCACGGGCGGGAATTGATAATCACGTCACAGGTGGCCGCCGCGTCCGACCCGTGCGAAAAGTACTGCTCCAAAACGCATTTACCGAAACTGTACCGTCCTCATAATCCCTACAAACCCACCCCAAAGCAACCCTATGAAAAAACCGATTCCCCCCCCACCTCGTACCAAGGGTCCCCCCCGCCCGTCCCCGGGGGGGCACACCTATATCCAGTCCCTCTGCAGCTATCAATTCGCTGCCACCGAAACCAACCTAATCCTGATATCCCAATTAGCCCAAACCCCAATACCTACCGACCCCTATCCTCACCCCCCTCATGACCGCTATCCTCCACCCCTTCCACCTCACCAAGACCGACTTTCTTCGGAGTCTATCACAATCATGCGAGTCCTCGTTATCGGTTCCGGCGGCCGTGAACACGCTCTTTGCTATCGCCTCTCCAAATCCCCGTCCGTCACCACGCTCTACGCCGC
>JBBRUM010000047.1:0-13224 GCA_038247815.1 Tepidisphaerales bacterium
AGCCGTCGACGATGATGTTTTCGATGTTCGACGACGCCGGGCTGAACGGGTTCCTGCCTCAGGCAATGATCGACTCGCACGTGCGGCGGGGATGCAAGCTCGTGGGTCAGACGCCGGTGACGACCAAGCCGCTGTCGCAGATCCTCGACGAAGCCGACGCGCCCACGACGATTGACATGATGGATGTTGACGTGGAAGGGCTGGACATCGAGGTGTTGGAGTCGAACGACTGGAATCGGTGGCGACCGAAGGTGATCTTGGCGGAGATCTTGGGGTGCTCGGATGTTCGGTCGGTGATGAATTCCGACGTTGCCAAGTACTTGGAGGGAAGGAACTACCGGCTGTTCTCACGGCTGCATTTTTCGTCGCTGTTTATGGACGCGACGCTCGTGCGGTAGAGGGGTGGTGGCGGAGTTGGGATTGCGGTGGCGGGAGGGGGTGGGGGTAGGGTAAGGTGGGCGGTGTGGTGAAACGAAGACATGAGATGTGGTGGGGCGGTTGTTTGGGGGTGTTGCTGGCGTTTTGGCTGGGGGGGCTGTTGATGGGGGGAGGGGTGGCGTGGGGGCAGGAGGGAGGTGCTGCGGGGGTCGGCGGGGGGGGGAGTGGTGGGGGTGTGAGTGGGGATGTGGAGGGGGTGGGGTTTGACCAGAACTTTCGGCCTGGGGTTTGGACGCCGCTGCTGGTGAGGTTGCGGGCGGGGGGTGTGTCGGGGACGTATCAGATCCGGGTGGAGCAGGAGGACTTGGACCGGGATGTGGTGAGTTATGTGCGGACGGTTTCGCTGACGGGGGGAGGTGGCGTGGGGGGTGCGGGGGGTGGGGATCAACGGTTTGTGGTGTATTTCCTGCCGCAGGGGACTCGGACGGTCAATGGTCGGGGGTTGCCGGATCGGAGTCAGGGGTCGCGGCTGGAGCAGCTCAATGCGGTGCTGCGGGTTTGGCTATGTGATGAGAAGGGGAGGAAGCTGGTTCAGTTGCCGGTGAAGAACATGGTGGGGAGTCTCGAGCCACCGGATAAGGGTCCGCCGAGGGGGACGAAGTTGGTGCTGTTCGTGCGTGAGAGTGGTAGCGGGCCGGCGCGGCGCGAACTGAGCGAGATGTCGAATTTGTATGGGGTAACGGAAGACATTGCGATTGTGGAGGTTTCGCCGCGGACCTTGCCGGGGAGCGCGCTGGGGTATGAGGGGGTGGATGCGGTGGTGTGGGCTGCGGGCGGGCCGCCGGATGTAGCAGTTTCAGGGGAGGGTGCTCGGTATAGGGCGCTCCGGGAGTGGGTGGGGGGCGGGGGGAGGTTGGTGGTGATGCAGCACGGGGAGTGGAGGCGGACGGCTGCGTGGGGGGAGATCTTGCCGGTGAGGTTGGGGGTCGGGGGAGACGGGCGGGGGACGGTGACTCGGTCGGACTTGGGTGTGCTGACGCGGTTGTCGGGTGTGGGCGAGGGGACGATGGGACAGGTGTTGTGGGAGGGGTTGCGCGGACCGCACGTGTACGGGATAGCCGAGGCGAAGGAGGGGGCGGTGGTGGAGGAGTGGTTGGATTTGACGGGGGCTGGGCGGGCGAAGGGCAAGGGAGGGGAGAAGACGGTGTGGATGGCGAGGATGGGTGTGGGGGCGGGGTGTGTGACGTATGTGGCGCAGGATTTGGGGTCGCCGCTACTCGTGCCGAGGTCGTCGGTTGTGGGGGTGACTTTGGAGGGTGGGGGCGGCGAGGCGCCGGGGTGGGCGAGGATTTGGTCTCGGGTGTTGGACTATCGGTATGCGCCGTTGGTGGTGAGCAAAGGGCTGGCGGAGGAGTTGGTGACGCCGTACAGGCCTGCGCGGAGCGCGCACGAGATGGGGAGGGCGGTGCTGGGGCGGATGGAGATGACGAGCAAGGCGGGGGCGCTGATCGGTGTGAGCGTAGTGTTCTTCGTGCTTTACTGGTTGGCGGCCGGGCCGGGGATGTGGTTGTTTTTGAAGAGTCGGGGGAAGTTGGAGTGGAGCTGGGTGGGGTTTGCGGCGGTGGCGGGTGTGGGGACGGTGCTGACGGTGGTGGTGGTGCGGGTGGTGCTGATGGGGGACGCGCAGGTGCGGCACTTTTCGGTGGTGCGGATGATTCCGGGCGAACCGGCGCGGGTGGAGTCGCGGGTGGGGTTGTACGTTCCGCGGGACGGGGACATCGAGGTGGCGCTGGGGGCGGGTTCGGGGTTGCACTCGGCTGCGATCGGGCCTTACGCCATTCACCCCGGTCACGCAGCCAACGCTGACGAGTTCGCCGGGAACAAGAAGTACGAAGTGGAAACGCGGGAGGTGGCGGGGGAGGAGGGGGCGCGGGTGGTCGTGCCTTTTCGGAGCACGCTCAAGCGGCTTCAGACGACTTGGAGAGGCGAGCTGAAGGAGGCGATTTCGGGGAACGTGGCGGTGGCGGGTTCTGGGCAGGCGCTGTTGACGGGGCGGCTGAACAATGGGACGGGGAAGGACCTGCGGAATGTGTATTTGGTTTTCAAGAGCGAGAGGTCGCCGAACCCGGGGCAGGATCGCTTGGTGTTCATTGCGAAGTGGCTGAACGGGGAGCAGCTCAAGCTGGAGGATGTGACGGACCAGCGGAAGATGAAGAGGTGGGGCGACGAGGGGGGATCGCCGGAGAGCATGGCGGCGGTGGGGGCGAGTGTGACGGGGAGCACGGGCGGAGTGGCAGCCGTCTCCTGGGCGCTGATGGGGCTTCCGGGGCGAACGTTCGGGGTGGAGGACTGGGTATGGGCGGACATGCAGATGCGGCAGATGATGCTGGTGAACACGCCGTATGACGATTCGACTCGGAACGCGCCGCGGGTTTGGCTGATGCTGGGGTTGTTTGACCGGTTTCCGGTGATGAGGAACCGGGCGGGTTCGGAGAACCGGGCGGAGTTTTTGCGGTGGAACGCGCGGTTTTTGGATGTGTCGGCGGCGGTGGGGGCGGGGCGGCTGGTGGTGATGGGGCAGGCGGACGGGGTGCCCCTGCCCGTGCCGCTGCGGGTGGACGGGAACGAAGTGGGGGGCGAGGGGACGATCCTCTACCAGGCGGTGCTGTCGTTGGACAGGTCGAAGGAGATGGAGGGGGAGGACGAGGCGGAGTCGACAACGCAGCCGGCGCCGGGGCCGGCTGCGGAGCCGTAGTGGCAAAGCGGAACGGGTGAACGGGTTCGAGGCGAAGCGACGAGAGAGGTGAGCGCTATGGGCGTTGTGGTCAAGACGGTGAACCTGACGAAGAGGTACGGGTCGCTGGTGGCGTTGTCGAACCTGAACCTGGAGATCAGCGAGGGGGATTGCTTCGGGTTCATCGGGCCCAACGGGGCGGGCAAGACGACGACGATCAAGATCCTCGCGACCCTCCTCCAGCCGACGTGGGGTGAGGCCCGCGTGTGCGACTATGTGGTGGGGTTCCAAAGCAGGCAGATCCGCCCGCTGATCGGGTACGTGCCGGACTATTTCGGGGCGTACGAAGACATGGTGGTGCAGGAGTACATGGAGTTTTTTGCCGCGGCGTACAACATCCGCGAGCCGCAGCGCACCAAGGTGGTGAGCGACGTACTTGAGCTTACGGACCTTGCGTACAAGCGCGACGCCCCGGTGGACGGGCTGAGCAGGGGGATGAAGCAGCGGCTGAGTATCGCGCGGGTGCTGCTGCACGACCCGAAGGTGCTGTTTCTCGACGAACCGGCTGGCAACCTCGACCCGCGCGCGCGGATCGAACTGCGGGAACTGCTCAAGGAACTGCGGCGGATGGGCAAGACGATTCTGATCTCGTCACACATCCTTCCCGAGCTGGCCGACCTATGCAATACGTGCGGAATAATCGAGCGGGGCGAGCTGATCTACTCCGGCCCCGTAGCCGACATCGTGCGCCGGGCGAAGGTGGGCACGGTGCTGCACGTATCGGTGGCCAAGGGGATCGACACGGCGATGTCGCTGCTCAGGGGAGATGGAAGGGTGGCTGAGGTCACCCCCCAGCCGGGGCACCTGCAGGTGACGCTGAAGGAAGGGCACACGGACTTCAGCTTCATCGCGGGGTTGCTGGTGGGGGGCGGGTTGGCGCTGACACTGCTGAGGGAGGAAGAGGTGAACCTGGAGACGGCGTTTATGCGATTGACGAAGGGGATTGTGCAGTAGGCCTGGGAGAGGGTTGACCACCCTACGGTGTAGGGTAGGATCAGAGGAAAGATGTCTTTGTCGTTTTTGCAAACGGAGCTGTTCTCCGAGTTGTGGACGAAGCGTTACGGACTGAATGATGATGAGTTGACGGAACTGGAGGGGTTGCTGTCGCGGAATGTGCTTGCGAGGAGGGTGATTCGTGGGGGAGGGGGGATTCGGAAGTTGAGATTTTCGCCGTCTGGGTCCGGGAGGGGGAAGAGCGGCGGGTTTCGTGTGGTTTAAAGCGTGGTGGGTGGGCGGTTGGTGCTGGTGTTGCTGATGGAGTAATCAAAGAGGGACCAAGTGGAGCTTTGGGCGGCGCAGTTGGCGGTGGTTCGAAAGCTCTCCGAGGTTCTCGGGAGGTCGATGCGATGAGTCCCAAACAGAGCAAGCGGCGAGAGGGTGGAAAGACGGACGTGATAAAGCCAAAGCTGGACATGGGCGCGCTCTTGATCGAGAGCTTGAAACAGGCGATTGATGGGTTGAAAGGTGCGGGCGGGAAGATCACGGTTCGGACTTATGAGATTCCGTCGCCCCGGAGGTTCACGGGGCGGCAGGTGAGGGGGATTCGCAACACGCTGGGGCTTAGCCAGGCGTTGTTTGCAAAGTTGGTCGGTGTGTCGAAAAAATTGGTGGAGTCGTGGGAGGGGGGCACTCGGGTGCCGTCGACTATGGCTTGCAGGCTTTTGGAAGCGATGCACCGGGAACCGCTGAAGTATGTGCGGGTGACTCGGGACGAACGGGCGAATGCACGGGCCGCAAAAGCACCGGCTGGGAAGAAGCGGGTCGCGTAGGCAGTGGGAGTGGTGATAGATGCTCGGAATCCTTCCATACCTTTGGCGACTTGTTCCGGGGAATCCGATTCTTCAGCGGGTGGTGGCTACGGCTTCCAGGCGGCGGAGGGATTTGATTACGCGGTGCGGGTATTTGGGGCTGCTGATTGCGTTTGTTGTCTATGCGCTGGTGACGCAGCTCGGGGCGCAGGCGGGGGGGTCGCTGACGGCGCTGGCGAAGGTGTCGGGGAATCTGTTTCATCAGTTGTCGTACATTCAACTTGGACTGGTGGCGCTTCTAGCGCCGGTGTTTACAGCCGGTGCGATCACGCAGGAACGCGACAGCCAGACATATGACGTGCTGCTGGCCACGCCGCTGACCAATGGACAGATCGTGCTCGGTACGCTGCTGAGTCGGGTATTTTTTGTCGTGGCGCTGCTGGTGAGCGGCGTGCCGGTGTTCAGCATTACGCAGATCTTCGGCGGTGTGGGGATCGGCGCGATCGTGATGAGCTTTTTGATCGCAGCCAGCACGGCTGTGGTGACGGGGGCGCTGGCGATTGCCATTGCGACGCTGAAAGTGGGAACGCGGCGGACGATCTTCGCGTTTTACCTGTTCATCGCGGTTTATCTGGTGGGGGGCATCCTTTTGGACCGGCAGGCGTTTGTTCGTCCGACGCTGTTGGACGGGTCGCAGGCGGCGACGAGCTGGGTGACGGGGGTGCATCCGTTTCTGGCGCTAAAGGTGGTGTTCAACCTGCCGGAGTATCAAGCGCCGGAGGCGACGCAGTTGCCGGCGGGCCTGAGGTGGTGGCCGCTCGGCTGGTACTTTGCGTCGCCGGCTGGGTTTTATGTGACGGCGATGCTGGGGTTGAGTTTGGCGTTGGTGTTGCCGTCGATCGCGCTGCTGCGGGTGCTGGCGCAGACGACGATCAGTCCGAAGGCGTGGTTGATGACGCGGGTGGGGCTGTCTCGGGCGGATCGGACCCGTGCGCCGCGCGTGGTGTGGTCGAACCCGATCGCCTGGCGCGAAGCCAAGACCAAGGGCTCGGCGACTCAGGCCACGGTGATCCGGTGGGGTTTCGTCGTGCTCGGGTTGATCGGAGCGGGCGTGGTGCTGGTGGGGTATGCACAGGAGCAGGAGGTGCGGCGGTACACGTCGATGTCGGCGTACGACCGGGAGGGTCAGGCGATCACGATTTTCGAGGACGGCAAGGCCCCGCAGTTTGCCGTGCCCCCGAACATAATCGTCAATTACACCCAGCCGGGGGGCAAGATTCGCGACGGATCGATCAGCGAACTGCGCACGCGCATGGAGGTCGTCGATTACCAGTTCACCGGGCGGATGCTGACACAGGTGACGCTGGGGGAGATTCCGAGGCGGATACCAGCCAAGACGGCGCGGAACCTGCTGCTGGGGCTGGTGCTGGTTGAGGCGGCGGCGATCTTGTTGATCGTGACCAACGCGGCCGCCAGCACGGTGACGAGAGAAAAGGAAGACGGAACACTGGACCTGCTGCTGACGACGCCGATCACAAGTCGGTACTACATATGGGGCAAGCTGCGCGGGCTGGTGATGTTCGTGGTGCCGCTGATTGTGGTTCCGAGCGTGAGCGTGCTGGCGTTTGTGTTGTGGGATGCGCTGGGTGTGGCGGCGGGGTCGCAGGCGAGTTGGGCGGTGTTTCCGGAGGCGGTGCTGCTGATTCCGCTGACGCTGGTGATTCTGTCGGCGTTCGCCGCGATCACGGGGATGAACATGAGCCTCCGCTGCCGGACGACGGTGCGGGCGGTGATGTTCAGCGTGGGCTTGGTGGCGGGTGTGTGCGGGTTGCTGGGTTTCTGCGGCAACCGGCTGCTGACGGGCACGAACGCGGAGAACCTGTTTTCGCTGGGGATCGCGTCTTTTTCGCCGTTCACGGTGCTGATGGTGATTCTTGACCCGTACAGCATGGGCGGCCAGATTTACGACGAGCCGGAGAGGATCTCGGCTGCGCGGATGGTGCTGGTGGTATTCGGAGCAGTCTCAGCCGGCGCCTACGCGGCGGTGGTGTGGAGCATGTACGCGACGATGGTGAAGAATTTCGACATGACCATCCGGAGACAATCAAGGTAGGCCGGGGCGGCGAGTGGCCACGGATTTTCGAGGAGAAGACCGGACGGGAAGAGAGAGATCGGGAAAAAAGGGTCAGGTCGATGTTTCGGTGCCCGCCTTGGTCTGGTGGAACACTTTCTACAAGTTGTCGTCCGGTCTTCCCCGCGGAAGTCCGTGGCCGCCCTTATTCCCTCCGAAGTTCATACGTCGCGCGGACCAGGTTCTCCTCGGGGTCGCGGGCCAGTTTGAAGCCAACTTTTTCCGATACGCGCTGCATCTCGATGTTCTCAGGGACGATGTCGCCGGTGATGCGGTGGAGGTTCTCGTGCTGGCCGATCTCGACGAGCTGCTTGAGCAGGTGGCGCCCGAGGCCCTTGTTCTGCCAGTCGTCGCGGACGAGCAGGGCGAACTCGCCCTCGGTCCGGCGGGTGGTCTTGGACAGCCTGCCCACCGCCAGAATCTCAGACTCGTTGTAACTGCCAGCCGCAGCCGGGCGCCGGTGCTCGACGACCAACGCAATGTCGCGGTCGTAGTCGTTGAAGCAAACGCGAACGAGCCGCTCGTGGGCGACGCGCTGGCCGAGCTTCAGCGGCGCGAAGTACCGGTACCGCACGGACTGCTCCGAAAGCTGCGTGTGGAAGTGCACGAGCATCGGTTCGTCCTCGGGGCGAATGGGGCGGATGGTCACGGCCGTGCCGTCCTTGAGCGTGACCTTCTGGACGTACTGCTGGGGGTAGGGGCGGATGGCGGGGCGGGGAAGCGTGGTGAGGGACTTGGGGTGCAGGACGACGCGGGCGTCGAGGGCGATCATCGAGCCCGCGCCGGCTGCGCCTACGAGCAGCGGGTTGATGTCCAGCTCGGAGATCAGGGGTTGCTCGACGAGCATCTGCGAGAACCTGACGAGGATTTGCTCCAGCGCGGGGATGTCGCAGGGCTTGCGGCCGCGCACGCCCTTGAGGGCTTCGAAGATCTTCGTCTGCTCCATCAGCCGCCGCGCGAGAGTGGCGTTGAGGGGCGGGAGCGCCAGGGCGCGGTCCTTGAAGATCTCCACGAGTTGCCCGCCGTGGCCGAAGAGCATGACCGGGCCGAACTGGGCGTCGACCGAGGCGCCGATGATGATTTCGTATGCGTCGGGGATCTTTACCATCGGCTGGACGGTGACGCCGTGGAAGTGGCCGTCTCCGTGGGCGGAGGTGACGCCGGCGAGGATGTCGGCGAAGGCCCGACGGACGGCGGTTTGGTCTCGGAGGTTGAGCTGCACTCCGCCGACGTCGGTCTTGTGGGTGATGCTGAGGGAGTGGAGCTTGAGCACCGCCGGGTAGCCGATTTTGGCCGCGGCGGCGACGGCTTGGTCGGGGGTGTTGGCGACGACGGTTTCCGCGACGGGAATGCGGTAGGCTGCCAGAAGCTGCTTGGACTCGATTTCGGTGAGGAGGCTTCTGCCGGCGTCGCGGGCGGATTCGAGGATGTGCCGCGCGGCGTCGCGGTCGACGCTGGCGGCGTCGCGCGGGAGGGTGGGGGTCATGTAAATACTGCGGAGGTTCTGGGTGTACTTCCACATGTAGGTGAAAGCCCGGGCGGCGGTGTCGGGGAAGGGGAAGGTGGGAATGCCCGCGGCGTTGAGAATCGCTTCGCCTGCGGCGACATCCGGGCCGCCCATCCACGAGGCCAGGACGGGTTTCCCGGCGATGGCCGAGTGCGCTTTGAGGGCCTCGGCGGTGCGGGTGGGGTCGGTCATGTCCTGCGGCGTGAGGATCACGAGCATCCCGTCGGAGTTGGCGTCGCGGGCAACGGTTTCCAGGGCCTTTGCGTACCGGTCCGGCGGGGCGTCGCCGAGGATGTCGACGGGGTTGTTGTGCGACCATGATGCCGGGAGAAACGTCGAGAGTTCGGCGATGGTCTCGGGAGAGATCGTGGTCAGCTGGCCGCCGGTGGTGATCAGCGCGTCGGTGGCGAGCACGCCGGGTCCGCCGGCGTTGGTGAGGATGGTGAGTTTCGGCCCGAGGGGGCGCGGCTGCTTCGAGAGAACCTCGGCCATGTAGAACAGGTCGGCGATGTTGTTTACCCGGAGCACGCCGACGCGGTTAAAGGCGGCGTCGAGCACCTCGTCCGACCCGGTGAGCGACCCGGTGTGCGACGCAGCCGCCAAGGCGGCGGCGGCCGTCCGCCCGGCCTTGATGACGATGATCGGCTTGGTCATCGACACTTCCCGGGCAGCCGAGAGAAACGACCGCGCATCGCCGATGGACTCCATGTATATCAGAATCGCCGAGGTCATCGGGTCGTTGCCCAGGTGGTCGATGAGGTCGCCGAAATTGACATCAAGCATCGAGCCCATCGACACGCACGCCGAGAAGCCGACCTGCTCCCGCAGCGACCAGTCGAGCACGGCGGTAAGTAGCGCTCCCGACTGGGAGATGAACGCGACCTTGCCCGGCTTGGCCATGCCTTTGGCGAAGGTGGCGTTGAGTCCCGTCATCGGATTCATCACGCCGAGGCAGTTGGGTCCGACGATGCGCATTTTGCCCACGCGGGCGGCTTCGATGACCTGTCGTTCGAGCTCGACGCCGACTGGGCCAGTTTCCTTGAACCCCGCCGAGATGATGATCGCCCCCGGCACGCCGAGGTCTGCGCACTCCTTGATGATCGCCGGCACGGTCGGCGCCGGCGTCACGATCACCGCGAGGTCCACCCGCTCCGGAATCGCCGACACCGAGGGGTACGCCTTGATCCCCAGCACATTCGGCCGCTTGGGGTTCACCGGGTATACCGTCCCGCCGAAGGGTGAGGTGACGAGGTTCCACAGTAAAGTTCGCCCCACCGAGCCCTTGGTTTCGGTGGCGCCGATCACGGCGACTGTCTTGGGCGCGAAGAAGCAGTCCAGCGGGGAGCGTTCTTGGCGGAGGAAGTCCTGCGACGGGTCGGCGATCTTCTGTGCGGGGCGATGGGCGGACGGCTGGGTGGACATGGCGGAAACCTTCGTTGGGCGGACCTGCGTGGCATTTACCGTACGACGCTCATCCCTGATGCAGCAACGCGCTCGACTGAGGCATCGTGCCGCATTGCGGCGTGCGTGTCGATTGCCCGGTGTGATTTCCCGGCGGGGATTAGCGGGAAGTGCGTCAGTTTTGGCGCAGCCCCATCAGGATCTTGGCCGCCAGATCACGCAGCGCCCTCGACTTCAGCAGCACCATCGGGTCCGTCAGCGCGTCGCCCAACGGCAGCGTCCCGGCGTACTCGATCGGAATCGAGCTCTTCCCGATCAGCGGCAACCCCGACCCAATCCCCAGCCGGCCATCAATCTTGTACGGCACGTTCCCCCCCGTCTTGACCAGCGCTTCCTTCACCCGAAACAGCTCGTCCCACCGGATCACCACCGGAACCATCACCGGCGCCGAGCCGTTGGCCGGAAGCTTTACAGGCGTGTCCGTCTCACCCTGGAGAATGCGCACATCGGCGATGCTCATCCCGTAGCTCGACCGGCCGATCGACAGTGCCTTCGCGTTCGGGTTCGACACCATCACATCAAGCTTGAGCGTCAGTCCGTCACCCGTGATATCGCCGAGGTCAGCGCCACGGACCACCGCCGTCGGCGGCTGGACCGATGCGCAGCCGGTGGAAAGCCACGTCAGCGGAACCAGCAGCAGAAAAAACGCAATGCGACGGTACATCAGTTGCTCCGGGATGGTGCGGTGTCGGTAAACCCCGAGCTCAGCATACACCGGCTCTCAGGCAACCACATCCAGCGCTTCGCGGGGTGAACCTCGCTCGTCCCCGGTGGAACCTCTTAACTCGTCCCGCCGCTGTTGCGCCAGTTCGGTGCGCGCTGCGGCTTCAAGGGCGGAAGCGCTGGCGGCTACGGAGTGGTCCGCCCCGGACGGCTCAGCCGGGGCGAGCGCCGCAGCCCGCACCGTCTGCATCTTCCGAATCGTCGCGTCCGGATCACCCGGCACCGGCGAAACGTCAATCTGTACATGCCCGCCGATGGCATACTGCTTACCGTCAGGACCGGTCTGATACTCGTAATGCGGGCCCGACTTGACGTGCGCCCCGCCGGCGGCGACGTGGGCCTGCTCGTGACGTCGCACCTCCGCGTCGCGCTCCTTGAGCTTGCGGATGGTCTGGGCTTCGGGGTCGTTGGCGTCGGCGGCGGCGGTCGGGCTCTTGGTGTCCGAAGTCCGGGAATTGGTGCGCTGCGCGTCG
The DNA here is from genome assembly GCA_038247815.1 of Tepidisphaerales bacterium. Classification (GTDB taxonomy): domain Bacteria; phylum Planctomycetota; class Phycisphaerae; order Tepidisphaerales; family Tepidisphaeraceae; genus JBBRUM01. The sequence continues at coordinate 11,216 of JBBRUM010000047.1, forward strand.
GCGCGTTCGGCTGCGGCGAGGGCTTCGGGGGAGAACTCGGCGGTGTCGCCCGCCTCGCGCGGACCGGCCAAGCCGCAGTTGCACGCGGAGTTCCCGCCGCACTCGGCGCACGACTGCCCAGCCGCAGTCCTGCCAGTCGGTACCGCCCGCGACGCCGGCGACGTGGATGTGACCGAGAAGGTCATACGTCCCGAACATCGTCGTGCCGCACCCGCCGCTGAGGCTCCGACGGTTATCGGACGCCGTCGGTCAGCCGAGCCTCCCGGCGGATCCGGCCGCAATGGCCTTCGTGATCCCCTGCCGACTCTGCTAGACTTGTCACGGGGCGGGCCGCTGCACATCCCGGCGGCGACGGTTTTAAAACGGGAGACAACCCATGGACACCGGTACGATTCTCATCCTCTCCGGCACGATGCGTCCGGATTCCAACGCCCTGCGGGTCTCCAAGGTGCTCGAGGGCCACTACCGCGCAGCCGGCGCCACCACCCAGATCCTCTCCCTCGCCGAACTCCCCCTCTCCGCCTTCGCCCCCACCATCTACGCCACCAAACCCCCCGAAGTCGCCGCACTACAAGAACGCGTCCTCCAAGCCGCCGGCATCCACGTCGTCACACCCGAATACAACGGCTCCTTCCCCGGCGTGCTCAAACACTTCATCGACCTCCTTAAGTTCCCCGAGTCCTTCGACGCCAAACCCGTCGCCTTCACCGGCGAAGCCGCCGGCATGTGGGGGGGCCTCCGCGCCGTCGAACAACTTCAGATGATCTTCGCCTACCGCAACGCACACCTCTTCCCCGACCGAGTATTCATCCCGGGCGTGACACAAAAGTTCGACGCCGACGGCAAGCTCACCGACGCCGAAATCGACGGCCGCCTAGCCAAGCAGGCCCGCGGGTTCATCGGGTTCGTGGCGGCGGTCGGACCGAAGTAAATGGCCAGGCAGTACGGAAAGTTTCTCCCGCCGCTGGTCGCTTTCGCCGCGGCGGTGGCGCTGTTTCTTCCCATCCTGTCGCACCCCTTCCTCGATTGGGACGACCACCTCACCCTCGCCACCAACCCGTCGTTCAACCCCCCGACCTGGGGCACCTTGGCGGACGTCTGGCGCGGCCCGCACCTTGCGCTGTATGTGCCGGTGACCTACACGGTGTGGTGGGTGGTCGCGCACGCGAGTGGGGGACTTGCGGCGGGGGGGGCTGTGGGGGGAGCGACGTTGTTCCACGGATCCTCCGTGCTCGCACACGGGCTGACTGCGGCGGTCGTAGCCGCTCTGGCGTGGCTGGCCGTCGCCGGAGATGCAAAAAAGGGGACGGACCCAAACCGGGCCTTCGCCGCAATCCTCGCCGGTCTCCTCTTCGCGGTCCACCCCGTGCAGGTCGACTCGGTCGCCTGGGCGTCGGGGCTGAAGGACGTGCTCGCCGGGCTCCTCGGCTGGACGGCGGTCCTGCTGGCGACCCGGGGGCTGCTCGGAAGCGATATGGGCAGGGTGGAGCGCGGCGGTGGTAATCGGGGCGGGCGTGGCGGCGGGAGACCGGCATGGTGGCTGGTCGCCGCGGCGGCGAGTTTCGCCCTCGCACTGCTCGCCAAGCCGTCAGCCGTCGCGTTTCCCCTTGCTGGCGGCGTCGTACTCACCCTCGTCATGGGTATCCCCTGGCGCCGCGCCGCAGTCGTCGCCGCAGTCGGCGCACTCGTGGCCCTGCCCATCGCCATCGTCGCCAAAGTCGTCCAGCCGCCCAACGACGTCGAAGTCGTCTCACTGGGCCAACGCGCCCTCTTGGCAGGCGATTCACTCGCGTTCTACGTCCGTCACGTTGTCGTCCCCTGGCCGCTGGCGGTGGACTACGCCCGCCCGCCGGGCACGCAACTCGCGTCACCCCTTGTCAGCGTGATGTGGACCGTACCCCTGTGCGCGCTGCTGGGGGCGTGGGCGGTGGACCGGATGACGCCGGGCGCTCGGAGGTCGCGATTTGGCGTGCTCGGGGCGGTGCTGGCTGCGGGGTTGCTCGTCTCTC
>JBBRUM010000048.1:0-13175 GCA_038247815.1 Tepidisphaerales bacterium
ACCAGCCCCTGGTTGAAATCCTGCATCACCTGCTGCATCTCCAGCACCGCGTTGAACGCCGACGCCGCGTGCAGTTCATTCGGCTGCGGCGCGTTGAAGAAGAACATCATCCCGTCGCCCAGCAGCTTGTTTACGTACCCCTTGTGCTTTCGCACCAGCGGCACCATCAGCGCGAAATACTCGTTAAGCATCCCCACCGTCTGCTCGCCGAGCTTCTCCGACAGCGACGTGAACCCCGCGAGATCCGTGAAGCACACCGTCATCCGCCGCCGCTCCCCGTCCAGCCGGGCCCGCTCGGGGTTGGCCAGCAAATAGTTCACGAGTTGCGGGTCAACGTACGTCTGGAAGCGTTTGAGGATCCGGTTCCGCTCCGCACGCTCGACGACGAACTTCGCCACCGACGCGCTTGCCCACGCCGCCGCCGTCGCCAGCAATGGCGGTGCCAGCAGCAGCACGTACCCCAGCGGCCCGAACAGCGCCGCTGCGCCCACTACATACGCGCCCGCCAGCACCACCACCCCCAGCAGCGCCGCCAGCGGCGACCACCGCACCACCGCCCACGTCGCGAACAACCCCATCGCCAGCGTCAGCACCAACCCCAACCACTGCGGCGCGAACCGAAGAAAATTCCCCGTCACAATCGCGTTGTACACCAGCCCGTGAATCCGCACCCCGGCGCACGCCGGGTGCATCGGCGTCGCCACAAAGTCCGTCCGGCCCGTCGCCGTCCAACCAACCAGCACGGCCCGCCCCGCGATCAGCTCCCGCAACTCGGCCCGAATCGTCCGAGCCTCCTCGGCGAGATCCTTGAGCTGGGCCGGCAGCAGCCGCGCGGCGCCGGCGGCGCGGTGCAGCTTGAATGCCCGCAGCGCGTCCTCCCGGTCGCGCTTCTGCTCCGTCGTGGCAAATGGCGGAAGCTCGGCCGGCTGCGAAGGCGGCGAAGCGTCCAGTGCCTCGATGTCGGCTGCGTTGAGCTCGAGCATCTCCCCCGCAAACGCCGTCCATGCCGTCGCGTCGTGCGGGTCCCAGGTCCGCCGCTGCTGGGGCGAGTTGGTCTCGCCGAGCATCGTCAGCGCCGCCTCGCGAAGACTGGCGTTGTTCGCCGCGATCCGCGCCCGCACCTGCACCGCCTGCCACAGCTTCGAAGCCGACACCGTGAACCGCGGCTCGTCCCCCGGCTCGTCGTACATCGCCAGCCACGTGCTCGCCCCCGGCCGACCGATGAACGGCAGGTCCAAGACGCCGGCCGTCTCCCTCTTGAGCTCGTTGAACCTGAACCGACGCAGGGGCACGCGAATGTCGCCCGCCGGCGCGGGGATGACCAACAAGTTATCCCGAAGCGACACCTCGGAGGGTTTGACCCCCAGCGTCTTCAGCGCCAGCGCCAGCCCCAGCGACATCGACGCCCTCCCCTCCGCGTTCATCACCAGCGGCACACGGCGCATGATCCCGTCGCCCCCCTTGTTGTACGTCACAAACGCCGCCAGCGACGACGCCTCGGCAAACGCCGCAACCGGCAAAATGCTCGGCTTGCGGTCGTCCAGCGACTCCATCACCTCCGATCTGCCGGGAATCCCAAACGGCGCAATCGCCCGCCGAGCGATCTCATGCGCCCAAACGTCGGCGACGATCCGTCTCAGCGGCGAATCCTCGATCACCCCCCCATCAACAGCCCCCGCCCCCAGCGCCCCCTCCGCCCCCAGCGCTCCCCCCGCCCCCACCAGTCCCGCAACTCGGGTGGTCGCAGCGGCCGGAGCAGTGGACGGGCCAGCCGCCACCTCCGCCGCGGACGCATTCGAGCTGATCAGCCCGAACACCTCGTCCAGCGTCCGCACACGCTCGGCCATGTACCGCGCCACCCGGATCGACACCGCCTCCTTCCGCGCCACCCGGAAATGCTTCCGCGCCAAACTCCATTCCTCCGCCGGAAACTGCCTTTGGAGTTCCTCCTCCTCCATCGCCGGCCGGCTGATCAAAATGTTCACCACCCTTCCATAAACCGTGTCGTCCGGCCTGACGAACTCAATGTCGTCGTGCGAGTAAGCGATAATCACGTTGCCCAGTCCGCGGATCGCCGCGGCAAACTGCTTGTCGTGGTCCACCACGACGAACTTTCCGTCCCCGACGGGTTCGTACGTCAATTTCTCCGGCGCGTCATAAAGGATGTCGAGCGCCACCGCCTTGGGCTCAGCCGCCGCCAACTCCTCCAGAAGCAACGCCTGCACAGACCTCGACCACGGCCACCGACCAATGTCCTCCATCGACTGATCGTCCAAATCGAGGTGCACCAGCGTCTTCGTAGGCGCCGGACGCCCGTACTCGGCGAACCGCGTCCGCAAGTCAAACGACCACTGCTCCGGCACACTCAGCCACCCCTCGTAGGTCGCAAACACCACCAACACCGTCACCACCAGCCCGATATACGCCACGTCAAACACACGCAGCGGACGCAAAATCCCCCGCCCCTGCCGCACGCTCACGCCATGCCTTGCCGCCGCCCGCGCCGCCGCCGCCCGAAAAGACGCGCCCAACGCCGCCCGGGCGTTCCGCCCGAGTCTCCGCCGCTCCGGGGCCACCACTGACGTCGCCTCGGCCATGGGCTCCAACGCCTGCGGGGGCACCGCCACCCTCCCGAACTCCGGCGACACCATCGCCTCGGGCGACATCCACAGGTCCACCGGACCGGCCTGCTGCTCAGCCGATGGCGCCGGCCCCGCCGTCGGCTCGCCCTCCCCCCGCCGCGGCGCAGCGCCCCCAGTCGGACCCTCGGCGCCGCCAGTTTGATTGACATCGGGTTGTGGTGGATCTGCCTGGGGAGTCATCGCCGCCGGCTATTCGCCGGTGCAACCAAGTGTAACGGTTTCCCCAACTTCTGTCGGCAGGCCCGACCAACCGAACCGCCGCCTCCCCACCCCTACCACCGCCGACCCAGCAGCGGCGCGAGCACCACCGGCAGCCCCAGCGCACCCGGCTCGGGTACTGCGCCAAACACCGTCACCGGCCCGGAATTGCTCAACAGAATCGGGTTGGCTGCATCGCCCGCCGTGTACATCCGCTCGACGATCACGTTCCCCGTCCCCGCGCCGATCGTTCCGCCGATCATCCGTTCGGGAGAGTCGGGGCCGAACAGGCTCCGACCCGACGGCAGTCCCACCGAGTGGAAAATCACCAGCGTTCCCAGCGGAATCGGCGCCCCCGGGAAATACGCCTCCTCACGGTGAAACACCACGCCTTACACGTCGATCTCGCACACCGGAACCTGTACCGAACTACGCCAATACCCCCGCACCGACGCGAACCCCCCCAGCTCATCAATCGCAAACGCCGGCTTCGTCAGGTTGTTTCGCACCCCCGGCGTTTACCCGTTGATCGCCCGGATCAGCGGCGCATTGTCCACGTTCCGCGCTACGCGGATCAGGATCGGGTTGTAGTGCAGAGTGAACTGGAACTCGGTAATCCCGATCGGGCCAGCGGCGATTTGCATCCGCCGCTGCACCGGGCTCGTCGCCGTCGCCTTGGCGCTGGTCATCGCCCCGTTCGCCAGCGCCGCCGCGCCCAACGCCATTGATGAGCCCGACGCCGTGCAACTGGCCGCCATGACGGTTGCAGTGATCTGGATTTTCAATTTTCCCTCCCGCTACTAAAAACCCGCAGAGAGGTTCCTAAGTAGGGAGGTTCCCAAGTACGGAAGTGACCTTAAAATCGCAAAAAAATGTACTCGCCTGCCACAAAAAAACAGGGTCGCGTGGACGACGTCCGCGCGACCCTGCGAAGATCCAAACCCCCACCAAGCTCTACCGACGCCGCAACAAACCCAGCGACAGCGACGCCAAAAGCCCCAACGCAGCCGGCTCGGGCACGATCGCCACCAGACCCGTCGTCGCCGGCAGAATCCCGTTCGGAGAAGGTAGGTCCGCCCCATACACCCGCTCGATCACCGGAAGGTTGGTGTCGAGGTCGATCGACCCCCCGAGCATAAAGTCAGGAAAGGCCGCCCCGAATGGCGACGTCGCGCTTCCCGCACCACCCGATTTCACCTCGAACACCGTTTCCAGCGGAATCGGCTGTTGTTCGTCGTTCACTGTGCGCAACTCAAACACCACGTCATAGACATCAATTTCTACGAACGGCACCTGTCCCTGACCCGTCGGCCAAAAGCCGCGCACCGAGATGATCCCCTCCGCAAAGTTGATCGCGAACTTCGGAGCGGTGGGGTTGTTCCGAACACCCAGCTCGTACCCATTGATGCCCCGCACCTCAAACTGTTCGTCCACGTTCTGAGCCACGCGGAGAATGCCGCGGTCGAAGAATAGCGAGAACTGGAAGTCCGTAATGCCGATCGGGTCCGCCGCGATTTGCATCCGACGCTGCACAGGGTTGGTCGCCGTGGGTTTGGCACTCGTGATCGCGCCATTGGCCAGCGCAGCAGCACCATGGGCAACCGGGATCGACGCAAACATCAACGCTGCAACAACGGAACCTGCTAGATATCGCATTATCTTCTCTCCTCAAAATTTGAATAACCAGTGAAGCTCTTCCGGCCGAGTCTCAAACACCATACTACCAACTCGGCACGGATGTGCACGCTTTTTGCGCTAGTTGCCGTCGCTTTCCGAAAACAACCAAAATTTGGGAACCTTGGGTAGGTTGGGTAGTCCGTAAGATCTATCACTTTTTCGGTTGGCTCATTCCCCGCACGTACGTTCTCGACAGTGGCAGCGGGTCCTTCTTACGCTTGTCCTTCGTCGCTGCCTTTTCGGAGACTTTCACCTTGTCGGCCTTGCCTGAGGCTCCGCGCAGGGCGGCTGCGGCGCGGAGGCCGCTTTGTCGCTCGCCCCCGTTGGCCGTCCCGCCTAGGTCGGCGGGCGCGTTGTTGTTCGCGTCCGGAAATTGAGCGATGGCGTTGGCATCGCTGAGCGGGAGAAACACCAGCGGCGTAGCAATCGCGTTGTTCTGCATCTGGTACGTATATGACGTGCTCCGCGACCCCTCTGGCGTCACCGTCACCGAGGGCGCGAAGTCGAACATCGCTATCTTCCTCCCGTCGAGGAACGCATTGATCGTCAGCGGCGTCGGCTCGCCGGACACCTGGATCACCCCGATCGCGTACGTCGCCACCGGGAACGATCCCCTCCAGTACACAATCTCCTGCCCACCGTTGGCGCCGCCGCGGTGGTCAAAGTCCGTCCTACCCCCGGATGCCGATGCGTTCAACCCGAACCCCGGATAAATGAACTCCGAAAAGCTGAAGTTCCCCGTCGTCAGCACCGTGCTCGCCGGGTCGCCCCGCGAAACACCCACCTGCAGGTTCAAATCCGCGTTCCCCGTCCACCGGGCGACAAAGTTCAGCCGCCCCGGAAGCTGGGCCACCAAGTTCGACTCCTGTCGAACCGGCCCAGCACCACCCTGAACCACCGTAATCTGCGTTGCACGGTCGAACCTCGCCGTCGCCCCCAGACTCACCTGCTGCGCAATCACCCGCGAATCCGCAGCCGTCCGCGCTCCAGCATCCTGCGGGTCCACCACCGACGCCAGCAACGCCGCAGCGGCCACCGACTGCTGACCCGCCCCGATCGACGCCTTCGTCCCACCCGGCCCGCCGATGATCGACGAACGCCTCGAATCGCTAAACGAAACCCGCCCCGTGTAACTTACACCACGCGCCTTGAACGGCGGAGTGTTCTCCAACTCGCCAATCGTCCCCCGCACAGCCAGCGTCGCCCCCGGCGACGTGATCCGCGCGTCATGGTCCAACCCCGCCCGCTGCACCTCGTACTGCGCCCGCCCGTACTTCATCGTCAAGTCGGTTTTCACAAGATTGCCCTCGCGGACCGCCTGCGTGAGCTCGAGCGTGCCCAGTCGGTCCAGGACGAACATCTGCTCCGCCCCGATAGAACACCGGATGGCCGACTTCAGCCCTGTGCGGATGGTTGCGCCCTCGCGGAGCTCCATGCCCACCGTCGCCACCTGCCAAACGCCGTCGGCTGTGAGCTTTACGCGAACATTGCCTTCCACGGCTTGAACCACCGCGACGAGCGATTCGCCCGCGACCGCCGGTACTGACGTCGGTGCCGGATTTTGGGCGAGGGCCGGAATCGGGCCGAGCAGCGCCGCGAGGATCAGGATCGTTCTGCGTTTCATACTTGCTCCCTGGGGAAACTCTGCTTCTAAATTCGGTCTCCTACGGCCGGGTCGTCGGTTGGGGCGGAGTGCCGGACTGCGGCTGGTGCTGATCGACGTTTCCCGCCAGTCCGCCCGGGGTCTTCTCGCCACCGCCGCCGCGCTGGAAGTCCTCGGCTTTCCCGAAAACGCCCACCAGTTCGGTTCCCGAGAAGGTTTGGCGAGTGGAGGACATCGGGAAAAGCCCGAGGTCCGTCAGTTCGCGCGTGGCGTATCTCGGGTTGTTTCCGAAGGTACGCATCGTCAGCCCCCCACGGATGTTCAAAGCGTGCGCCAGCGCGTAAGCGACCGTTCCGCGGAACACCGCTTCGTCAGCCGGTGAGGAGAAACCTTTCGGCAGCAGCTTTCGCTCTTTCATCGCAGCAACCCGCTGTTCGTACGATAACGACCCCGCTTTTCCATCCACAAATAGCAGCAGTGCGTGGGTGGCTTCGTCGTTCGACGCCAGCGGCCGCTGGGCGAGTTCATGCCAAAACTCCATCTGCGCGTCGGGGTCGTCCGCGCCGAATTTGGCGGTGAGTGTGTCCGGAACGTGAGCAACTTTACAGCCCGCAAGCAACACCGCCGCCAGTGCAAGTGTCAGACATTTAGAACGCATAGGTCACCCCTGCGAAGACGAACTGACGGTCGCCGTCGTTACCGGACGGAAACTGGTCGGACGGGAAGAAATAGCCGTACCGAATCACCACCGTTAGGTCGCTCGTCACCTGCCAGTTGAGGTACAAGTCCGGCTCGACACCGAGGAAATTGCCGTCGTCACCCGTCGGTTCGTCGATGACTGCCCCCTGCTGGAGCTTGGCGAAGACGAAAAAGTCGATCCCGACTTGCAGGCGCCGGGTGAGGTCGGACTTGGGAATCGGGTTGGTGGCGATCCCGAACCGGGTGATCGACAGATTCGACAGGTTCGGGGAAAACGCCAGCCCGCTGTTGATCAGCCCGAACGCGTTAAACGCCCGGTCCTTCGTGCCCGGCGAGTTGCCGAAGACCGTGTCGGAAGACGACGCGATGCGGTCCCGGTCGCCGGTGGCGATGGTCTGCTCGAAGGACAGCCGGGTGTTGCGGTCGTCGAGCAGGAGATACTCGAGGCGTGCGTTGACGGCGGCGGCTTGGATCGACTCGCGTTTTTGTCTGCCGTCGCCGGCGAGGACGATGGACGCGCCGTCGGGTCGAACATTGGTCGGCCGGGCGGAGCCTGCCTGATACACGGCTTCGACGGCGTAGAGAAACCGGTCGGAAAGGACGCCGTTCGAGCCGATCCCAAAGTACTGGGAGTCGTACCCGAAGCGGGTGAGAATCTCCTGCTCCGATCCTGGAATCACGGCCCCCGTGTCGGGATCGAAGTCGGAGGTGACGCCGAGGTTCTGGTTGACGGCGGCGTTGTCGTTCCAGTCGCGCTGGACGAGGGCGTAGGCGAACGGTTGGTGCTTGCCGAGGTCGTAGGTGAACAGCGCGCCGAAGAACGCCCGGCGGGTGTCGGTGTCGTAGTCCGGCCGGGAGGGGTCGAAGTCGACGGTTTTCTCCGGCGTCACCCCCACAATCGCCTGCACGCTGAGCTCCCGGGTGTACGCGTCGATGACGAACCCGTCGAGCCTCGAACCCAGCACCAATCCGTTGGCCCAGTACACCAGGTCGCGCCCGCCCTGTATCGCCAGGCCCGAGTCGGGGTTTTTCCCCTGATACGCTTGCATGTACCTGCCGAGGTCGAACCGGTAGTACGCGCGGTCGAGCTTGTCATCGTTTTCGCGCGAGCCCCTGCCGTCGAAACTGTCGTTTTCGGAGAAGAAATCGAAGTAGGCGTACCGCCCGCGGACGAAACCCTCGTGGACGCCGTCGACGTTGACGCGGGCATATCCGACGGCTTCGTAAATCCGCTGGCCGCGGGTCTCGCCATCGCCTTCTTTGACGGTGAGGTAGTTGATGGACAAAAACGCGCCGTAGTCGATGAGCGTGCGCTGATCGACGGGGACGAGCTCGTTGGCTTTTATGCGCCGGTCGAGGTCGAACTGGTCGAGTTCGCGGAGTCGCTGTTCACGCTGGAGCTGCTGGACGCGCTGCGGGTCGGCGTTTTGCGCGACCGCCGGCGAAACAACCGCCGACATACACATCGCCGCGACAGTCATCGCAATCCGACGCCCACGTGCCCGTGGTTTCAATGGGCTCAATCGACCTCCCGAGAGTGCGGGGGTCTCGCCTGCCGTCCTGGCAGGTCCTCTTGTCCCGCATCAAGGAAGCAACGATCCTTCAGCGGCGACCGGATGTCAACCGATTCGGGCGACTGGAATTAGTCTACTTTCGGACCACCGTGGTCAGCAAAACTCCGCGCCCGACCGGTACAGTCCCGGCGCGATCTTCTGACTCCGGATGGTCGTCGCCTCGCCGATCATCCGACGCGGTCCCGACCCGATTTCGATCACGCACCGGGTCCCGGCTGGGATCTCGGTGGTGGTGGTGAATCCCACGCCGTGCTTGGAAAGGTCCAGCGTGAGAACGGGCGTCTTGGATTCGCCTTGGTGCAGGGCACCGGGCAGGATCATCGACGTCCGCGGGCTGCGCCGACGCTCGATACCGGAGGAAACGGCCTCGGAACGGGGGGTTGTGGTGGTCATACCTGTCGTGTCGGCAGGGGGGTCGTGCCACTGGAGGGACATCTGACTGGTTCGCGAGGGTCCGGGAATCGCCGCAGGGGGCAGATTACCCAGCTTACGGGGGGAGCCAACCGTGCATGGGTTTGGATCACACACGCCGCCGAGGAACCCATTGCACGGTAAAGACAACTAACTTAAAGCTAACTGAATCTTAACGCCCGGGTTCGTGATACGGCTTACTTTCACGGTCCCTGTAGAGGGCCGGTCCAACGTCGGGCCGATCCGAAACGCGTGTTTTACAGGGTTATTTTGGAGAGGAAAAGAAAATGAAGCTTTCGATGAAATCCGTCATTCTGGCCGCAGTGGTCGCCGCCGCCTCGCAGTTCGCAGGCGCAGCGGTCATCACCCAGTGGAACTTCAACCAAGCCGCCAACACCCCTGTCGCGACGGCGTTCGTCGCCTCGACCGGCACGGGCACGGCATCGCTCGTTGGTGGCACGACCGCGACGCTCGCCAGCGGCATCGCCAACGGCGGTTCGACCGACCCGGTGCTCACCTCACCCCCGAACTTCGGTTTGAACGTGACGACCTTCCCAGCCGCGACCGCAGAGAACAAGGGCCGCGGCGCGCAGTTCGTCACCTCGACCGCCGGGTTCCAGGACATCACGCTGTCCTTCGACCAGCGGCACTCGAACACGTCGTCGCGGTTCGTCCAGGTCCAGTACACGATCGATGGCAGCAACTTCATCGACATCGGCGACGCGTTCATAGGCACGGCCGGCGACACCTGGTTCAACAACCGCGCCATCGACCTCTCGTCGATCGCCGGCGTGAATGACAACGCCCTCTTCGGCGTTCGCGTCGTCGCCGCCGTCGGCGCGAACGGCGCGTACGTGGCATCGACCTCCACCTCGACCTACTCCCCCGGTGGTACGTGGCGGTTTGACATGGTCACGATCAACGGCAACGTGATCCCCGAGCCGTCGGCCCTCGGCCTGCTGGCCCCGGCTGGTCTGCTCCTGGCCCGCCGCCGCAAGTAATCCCCGTCCGTCACCGGACGCCAAATCGAACAGGGGCGACCCGCGGCAGGGTCGCCCTTGTTTCTTTGGTTCAAATACCGACTGCCCGCACGCATACACTCCACCCAAATGGCACAGCACACGATCGTGATGATTCAGGGGGATGGAATCGGTCCGGAGGTTTCCGACGCCGCACGACGCGTCATCGACGCATCCGGCGTGAAGATCAACTGGGAAGTCATGCCCGCCGGGGCCTCGGCCATCGAGCAGGGCCACGACAACGTCCTGCCCGCCATCACCCTCGACGCCATCCGACACCACAAAGTTGCCCTCAAAGGCCCCGTCACCACACCCGTGGGAAAGGGGTTTAAGTCCGTCAACGTTCAGCTCCGCCAGCAGCTCAAGCTTTATGCGGCCATCCGCCCGGTCCGGTCGCTTGTGGGGGTGAAAACCCGCTACGAGGACGTCGACATGGTGATCGTGCGCGAGAACACCGAGGGGTTGTACTCGGGGATCGAGAACGAAATCGTCCCCGGCGTGGTGACGAGCCTGAAGGTCGCCAGTGAACCGGCGTGTACCCGGATCTCCCGGTACGCGTTTCGCTACGCCAACCGCCGGCACCGGAAGAAGGTGACGGTGTTCCACAAAGCCAACATCATGAAGCTCACCGACGGCATGTTCCTCGACTGCGCCCGGAAGGTTTGGAAGGAGGAATATCCGAACATTGAGTACGAGGAAGTCATTATCGACGCGGGGTGCATGAGGCTGGTGCAGGATCCGACGCGGATGGACGTGCTGCTGATGGAGAACCTTTACGGCGATTTGGTGTCGGATTTGTGCGCGGGGCTGGTGGGCGGGTTGGGGGTCGTGCCCGGGAGCAACATCGGCGACGACGTTGCCGTTTTCGAAGCCGTTCACGGTTCGGCCCCGGACATCGCTGGGAAAGACATGGCCAACCCGCTGGCGTGCATCATGAGTGGCGTGATGATGCTTAACCACATCCAAGAGGAGGCGGCGGGCGAGCGGATCAAGATTGCGTACAACGCGATCCTGGCTGAGGGCAAGGAGTTGACGCGCGACCTCGGCGGTACGCTGGGGACCAAGGCGTTCACCGAGGTGTTGGTGAAGCGCGTGGCGAAGGGGTCGTGACGGCGGGGAGGGTACAGACGTCACGGAGAAAACGGGGCGAAGCACTTTCGACGCCTTTAAAGTGACATTTACAATCGGCGGTTGAAGTTTTTTATCGGCTCGGACGATGAAACCGTTGTGCCTCAGGTGACACTCAACGTCGAGCAGTTTCAGCAACTTTGTGAGGCATTAAATGTGCCCCCGCCGAAGACGGGGGAGCGTCGAGGACTCGCCCGCGTCGAGTTCCGGAGCGCGGTGACCGTCGCGATGGTGGAGAAGGGTGATGTGCTGGATTCGATTCAGTCCACCCTCCGCGACATCTCGCCCGGCGGTGCGACGCTCAACCACCCCCACCCGTTGAAACCCGGGTCGCACATGGTGCTGTTCGTTGAAAGCATCCGGTTGGTGGCGAAGGTGGTGCACTGCAAGTGCTTTGCCGACGGGACGGCGATGGTCGGCTTGGAGTTTCAGGGAATTTTGGACAGCCAAACCCGCAAAGCCAACTAGGGCCATCCAGCCAGGGGCATGTGGGGCCCGTCTGGACGGACGGCCCTTCGCCCGCCCTAGAGCCTGTCCCCTTATTCTAGGACCTTCAAGCGATTAACGGAGCGCGTCGATCATTCGCTTGAACTCTTCGATGGGGCGGGGTCCGTTGAACCTGCGGTGAATCTCGCCCGACGGCGAGACGAGCACGGTCAGCGGAACTCCCGATGCCGCGTACGCGGCGGTGGTGTCGCCGGTGGTGTCGAGGGAGACGGGGAAGTTGAGCTTCCATTTGGCGGCGAGGGTGCGAACGCGGTCGGCGAGGGGGGGGTGGGCCGGGGTCGGGCCGGCGGCTGAGTCGACGCAGATACTGACGATGACGAGGCGGTCGCCGTAACGGGCTTGGAGGGCGACGAGCGTGGGCATCTCCATGATGCACGGGCCGCACCAGGTGGCCCAGAAGTTGATTAGAACGGGCTTGCCGCGGAGGTCTTCGAGGCGGACGGGTTTGCCGTCTAGGGTGGTGAGGTTGATGGGGGAGGGGAGGAGGGTATCGATGGCGGCAGGGGGAACGGGCGCGGGTGTGAGGGGCAATCCGGCGGAGGTGAGGTGGCCTTCCCACGCGGCGATGGCGGCGGCGCGCTCCGGCGGGGAGAGGACGTTGAACTCCAGCGCCGGGTCGTGGGCCAATCGGAGGAGCGTGTTGTGGGCGGCGACGGCGACGGAGGGGTTGGCGTGCGACAGCAGGGGCAGGACGTGGGGCATGGACTCCGGCTGGTCAGCCGAGGCGAGGGTGCGGAGGGAGAGCAGGACGACCTCGGAGTCGGGGTCGGCGAGGAGGGCGAGGGCTTCGCGGGCGGCGAGTGGGGCGTTGTTTTTGAGCAGGGCGAGGAACGCGGGCTGCTGGAGATCGGGGTCGCGGGTGTGGATCGCGGAGAGAATCAGGGGCTGGTCGGGGTGGTCGCGGAACTGGGAAGCGACGTAGAGACGGTGCACGATCTTCCGGGTTTGCCAGAGTTTTGCCAAGCGGGCGGGTGATTGGGCGGTGAACTGGTCGAGGTCCACTTCGGAGGGCGAGTCCGAACGGACGACGGAGACGGAGAGCAGCGCTGATCGAATGGGGGACTGGAGCGCGGCGATGGCGAGGGTGAGGACGACTGCGGTGGCGAGGATGAGTTTGCGGTTGGAGGTCATTCGGGGTTCACGAGTCGGAGGTGGCTTGGATGAGTCGGTCGAGCGCGGCTTGTGCGGCGCCGGAGTCGATGGCGGTGGTGGCGAGTTGGAGTCCGGCGTGGAGGGAGGGAGTTTTTCCGGCGACCAGGAGTGCGGCTGCGGCGTTGAGTGCGGCGATGTCGCGGGGCGCACCTTTCTGGCCGGCGAGGATGTTGCGGATGATGTCGGCGCTGGCGGCGGGGTCGGCGGCTTTGAGGTCGGCGAGGTCTGGGCGGGGGATTCCGAGGTCGTGTGGGTCGACGACATGGCGGGTGATCTTGCCGTCTTTGACCTCGGCGACGGAGGTCGAGGCCATGGTGGTGAGCTCGTCGAGCCCGTCGGTGCCGTGGACCACCCACGCATGGACGCTACCGAGGCGCTGGAGGGTTTCGGCGAGGAGGTATAGCAGCTCGGGCCGGTACACGCCGAGGAGCTGGCGCTTGGCTGAGGCGGGGTTGGTCAGAGGGCCGAGGAGGTTGAAGACGGTGGGAATCCCGAGCGCCGCGCGGACCTCGGCGACGTTTTTCATGGCCGGGTGGTGCGAGCGGGCGAAGCAGAAGCAGACGCC
>JBBRUM010000049.1:0-13044 GCA_038247815.1 Tepidisphaerales bacterium
AGGGGGGTTTGCAGGTCGGTGGTGCCGTCGAGCAGTGAGCTGATTCGGCCGAGTTCGGTGTTGCTGCCGGTGGTGCAGACGACGGCTGTGGCGGTGCCGTAGGTGACGAGGGTTCCGCCGAAGGCCATTCCAGTGCGGTCGCCGACGCCGGCGTTTGCCGGTGAGACGTGGGTGTCTTTTTCGGCGGGGACGGATTCACCGGTGAGGGCGGCTTCCTCGATTTTGAGGGTGCGGACGGCGGCGAGGCGGAGGTCGGCGGGGACTTTGTCGCCGCTGGCGAGGAGGACGACGTCGCCGGGGACGAGCTCGGCGGCGGCGAGGGTGGCCTTGTTGCCGTCTCGGATCGCGGTGACATTCTCGGGGACCATCTTGGAGAGGGCTTCGATGGCTTTGCCGGCTTTGAACTCCTGCACGAATCCGATGAGCGTGTTGAGCAAGACGACGGCGAGAATCACCAGCCCGTTTTTGATTCCGTCGCCCGACCAGTCGACGACCATGGCGACGCCGCCGGAGGCGATGAGGACCCAGATGAGCGGGTTGTTGATTTGTCGCCATAGAAGGATGAGGTTGGTGTCGCCTTTGGCGCGGGGGAGGACGTTCGGGCCGTACTTGGCGAGGCGGGCGGCGGCTTCGGCGGAGGTCAGGCCGCGTTGGAGGTCGGTTCCGAGGTTTCGCAGGACGTCGGCGGCGGGTGTTGCGTGGAAGATGGGGGAGGCGGAAGAGGGCGAAGAGGCGCTAGACGGGGTCGAGGGAGGGGGAAGTGTTTGGGGCATGGCGAAGCTCCGGAAAAGGCGGCATCCCCACGCGGCGAACGCGCCCGGTCGGGAATGCAGTTATCGAAAAATTGATCAGGCGAGAGCAAGATGTTCAAGCGGATCGGATATCACTCAAGCGACTGACGGGGGAAACATAGGAGTTGGTACATATAGAGGGCGATTAGAAACACGTTGATTCTTTTCACTGCGGACGATCAGGTCGCGGGGCCGGAAGCGCCGAGGGTGGGGGGATCTTCGGACGCGTCTGGGTTGGAGGAGCCGGAGGGGGGGTTTTGGGACGCGGTGGCATCGGGGCCGGGTGAGTCGGGTGAGTTGGGTGGGAGGTCGGTGTCGGGAAGGGCTTGCTCGGCGAGGTCGTCCTCGTCGGCGTCGTCAAGGTAGACCTCGTCGAGCTCGGTGGCGTCGACGTCGCGGCGGAGGAGGTAATAGATAACTGTTTGCGCGGAGAAGTAGTAGCTCATGGCATAGGCCCCGAGCAGGCCGACGACGAGGTAAAACCAGAAACTCATCAGACCGGCGCCGACCTTGATGCCCAGCGAGTCCATCCGGGAGTAGTCGATGGCGTAGCTGAGAGACTCAAAGTTGACGGGCGGGAAGAACTTCTCGTATTGCTTGCGCTGGTCATCGCCGAGCAGCCAAACGTGAAAAGTCTGTATCAGGACGAACATGATGAAGACAAAGTACTTCACGAAGAGGTAGGTGATGACGCCGTACACCAGCGCTGCCGCGGAGTAGAGCAGCAGGTGCCAGGGGCGGGCGAAGAAGTAGGAGAACGAGCGGGAGATGGCGTCGAAGGCGTCGGTGCCCTCGACGGCGACGGTGGGGTACATGAGCCCGAAACCGCCCACCGTGCCGAACAGCGCGAGCGTGAGCACAAAACCGACGAGAAGCGTGAGAATAAACACTGCGGCGGTCAGCAGCGGGCCGATTCCCCAGGGGATGTAAAACAGGAGATTGGAAACGGCCAGGGCCAGCCCGGCGATTCCGATGAAAGAAAAGAGGATCAAGGGGGCGGTGATGAAGCTCAGGAGCTTGCCGGTGCTGAACCGCAGGGCGTTGCGGATGGAGATTTTTTCGTCGCGGGCGATGTGAACGGCTGCGACGCGCGCGATGGCGCCGCCGAAGAGACCCCACAACACTAGGAAAACGACGCCGAAAATCACGGAGAACACCGGGTGCATCCGGAAACCCCAGCCGGGGCCGACGAAGACGAAACTCCGCACCGCGTCAACCGCGCCCCAGGTGTCGAGCTTGACGACGCTCTCGGAGACGAAGTGGAGCTGGGTGAGCTGGAAGTTCAGGAACACCTCGAACGGACCCGACTTGTCGGAACGGGAGAGCGTCGAAGCGTATGAAAGCGGGAGGCGGTCGAGGAAGCCGGGGACCGAGGCGTGCGTGAACTTCGCTGGCCAGACCGCGTCCAGTCCGCGGCCGAGGCCATACATCATCAGGATGAACACCAGCGCGAGGATGAGCTTGCTGGGGTGAATGGCGATGCGGAACGTGCGGAAGATGTTGAGGCAGGGGAACACGGCGCGCCAGTCGACCTCGCGGACGACGCCACGAGAACCGGGGGTGGGGCCGGGAGGGAGGCCGGGGCGGAGGTCGGACGCCGAGCGGGACGGCGAATCTCCGGACGCGCGAGTGGGTTCGGGGGACGGTTGGGACACTGAATCTCCTTCCCGAAACCGCAGGCATCGCGGAACGGGGTGGGCATTTTAGATGTAAACCGGGCAAACCCCAACCTCGGCGGCGGAGCTAAGTTCGAAATTGCGGCGGCTAGGTGGGGTCTACCGAGGATTCACGCTCCTCGTCATCGTCGGTGTCCTTGACGGGGATCTGGTACGCGCCGTCCAGCCAACGGCCGAGGTCGACGAGGCGGCAGCGGTCGCCGCAGAACGGGTACATCCCACGCTGCTCGCGCGTGCTCCCGACGGGGGGAACGGGCACTTTCCGCCGGCAGATCGGACACTTGGTGGGGAGGTCGACATCGGACATGTAAGAAGAGGGTCAGGAGGACTTGGACTTTTTCGATTCCGACTTCGGGGCGGGGGCCGGGGTGGACGCCGCGGGGGCGGGCGTGGCGGCGGGGGCGGGGGTGGCGGCGGGCGCGGCGTCGGACTTCTTGCCCGACTCGGAGGCGGCGGGGGCGGGGGTTGCCGCGGGAGTGGTCCCGCCCGGGGTGTCGGCTTTGGCGGCGGATTTGTAGCCTTCGGAGCGGTAGTCAGTGATGTAGAACCCCGAGCCTTTGAAGATCATTGCCGAGCCGGTGCCCATGAGGCGGTCGACCTTGTTCTTCTTGCACTCGGGGCACTTGCGGATCGGCTTGGCGGTGATGGACTGGAACTCTTCGAAGGCGTGGCCGCAGGCGGCGCACTTGTACTCGTAGGTGGGCATGGGTTACTGACCTTTGGAGACGGCGACCTGTGCGGGGCGGAGGGTGCGGCCCATGAGGGCGTAACCTTTGTTGAGGAGCATCGATACGTGGCCGACGGGCTGGTCGCTGGGCTGTTGGAGGAGGGCTTCGTGGCGGGCGGGGTCGAAGGCTTCGCCGGGTTTGGGGGCGATGATGTCGACGCGCTGGGCTTTGAGCATGGCTTCGAACTGGTCGCGGACGACGTTTACGCCCTGGAGGATGCTGGCGGTGTCGGTCTTGGCGGGGTCGACGGCGACGGCGCGTTCGAGGTTGTCCATCAGGGGGAGAATTGTGCGGAGCAGCGATTGGTTGGCGTATTGCAGGGCTTGCTCCTGGTCCTGCTCGAGGCGGCGGCGGGAGTTTTGGAACTCGGCTTGGGCGCGGGCGAGCCGCTCGAAGAGCTGCTGCTTTTCGAGGGTGAGGCGTTCGAGCTCCGAGCGAAGGTCGGCGCCTTCGAGGCCGGATTCCACGGAGTCGGGGGTGTCGTTTTCGGGGGTGGTGGGATTCATATGGATCGTCTTGGTTGAGGTTTAAGGGTAGGGACTTAGCTGGAGAGCGCGTCCTTGAGCTTGTCGAGGAAGCCGCGCTTCTGGGGCATGTGCGCGACGTCTTCCATTCCGGCGAACTCTTTCAGCAGGTTCTTTTGTTTTTCCGAGAGCTTTTTGGGCACTTCGATGAGGACCTGAATGAGCTGGTCGCCCTTGCGGCCGGTGCGGAGGTCGGGGAGGCCCTCGCCCTTGAGCTTGAAGACTTCGCCGTGCTGCGTGCCGTGGGGGACATCGAGGTCGCCCTTGCCACGGAGGGTGGGGATTTCGAGCTTCCCGCCGAGGGCGGCGTGAGCGAAGGAGATGGGGATCTGACAGACCAAGTCGTTGCCCTGCCTGCCGAAAAGGGGGTGGGGTTTGACGGAGATGTAACAGTGGAGGTCGCCGGTGGGCCCGCCTTGCTCGCCGGCTTCGCCTTCGCCGGCGATGCGAACGGCTTGGCCTTCGTGAACGCCGGCGGGGATTTTTACCGTGATTTTTCGGCTCTTGTTGGTCTTGGCCGCGCCGCGGCAGGAGGGGCACACGTCCTTGATCTGACTGCCCCTGCCGCGGCAGCTCGGGCAGGTGGTGACCATGCGGAACATCCCGCCGAAGCCCTGTTGCGTGACCTGCCCGCGCCCGCCGCAGGTTTGGCAGACGACGGGCGACGAGCCGGGCTTGGACCCGGAGCCTTTGCAGGTGTCACAGGCTTCGGCGCGTTCGAATTCGAGCGTGCGTTCGCAGCCGGCGGCGATCTCCGCCAGCGTGAGCTCGACCTGGGTCTCGAGGTCATACCCGCGCGCCGCGCCGCCGCGACCGCCACCGCCGCCGCCCGCCCGCTGACCCCCGGCGCCGCCGAAGATGTCGTTGAAGATCGAGAAGATGTCGGTGGGGTCCATGTGGGCGTAGTCGTGGCTGGCGCCGACGCCCTTGTGTCCGAACTGGTCGTAGCGCTGGCGCTTGCTCGCGTCGGAGAGGACTTCGTAGGCCTCGGCGGCTTCCTTGAACTTGGTTTCCGATTCGGCTTTGCCCTCGCCTTGGTTGCGGTCGGGGTGGTGCTTCATCGCCAGGCGGCGGTAGGCGCGCTTGATCTCTTCGGCGTCGGCTGACTTGGCGACTCCGAGGACTTCGTAGTAATCGCGCTTGGTGGACACGTTCGGGGCCTTTCTGGTGGGACGACTAGCGTACGCCTTTTTCCTCGGCTGCCAGGGCTTGGTTGAAAGCGGCGGCGAACTGCAGGGCGGTGAGTTGGAACTTCCGGGCGATTACGGGTTCAGCTCCATCCCGGGCGACGGGGACGGTCCACTTCCGGGAGGGCCGGGGGAACGGGTCGACGCCGGGGACGGGCGGCGTCGCGCCGGCGACGAACATGTAACGGATGTCGCTTTGCTCCGAAGCCGTTCGGGCGAGGCGGGCGGGTTCGGTTTCCCTCAACAGTGTGACGGCGCCAGACAGGTTGTCTCCCGCGACGAGCCGCCCCAGGCGGTCACGGAACTCGTCGTAGGTGAGCAGAACCCGCCCCTGCGCCAGTCGGGGATAAGCGCAGCCGGCGACGGAGAGGGCGAGATACGCAAGTAGCGCGGCCCGGGCGAGCTCGCGCGTCCGCAGGGAAGCAGAGCGGGCGGCAGAATCCGAAAATGACCGCGAACCTCGGGACATCCTACCGCAACCTCCATCAACGGAACGGAGACACGTGGCTGTTTCCGCGTGTCTCCGTGCCCGTTCTTACTATTGAGGGGAACTAGATCACCGCGCCGGAGACGGCTTCGACGGGTTCACCCTTTTTTTCCTTGAGTTCGGTGATCAGGACATCGGTGGTCAGGGCCAGCCCGGCGACGCTCGCGGCGTTGAGCAGGGCGGTCTTGGACACCTTGGCCGGATCGATGATGCCGGCTTTGAGCAGGTCGAGATACTCTTCGGTGGCGGCGTTGTATCCGAAGGTCACCGACTTGTTTTCGAGGATCTTGGCGACGACCACTTCGCCGTCTTCGCCGGCGTTGTCGGCGATCTGGCGGGTGGGGGCGCGGAGGGCTTCGGCGACGATGTCGTAGCCGAGCTTTTCATCGCCTTTGGCTTTGGACCTGGCGTCTTCGACGGCACTGATGGCGCGGAGGAATGCGACGCCGCCGCCCGGAACGATGCCCTCTTCGGCTGCGGCGCGGGTGGCGTGCAGCGCATCGTCGATGAGGTCCTTGCGTTCCTTCATCTCGGTTTCGGTGGCCGCGCCGGCCTTGATGACGGCGACGCCGCCGGTGAGCTTGGCGAGGCGTTCCTGGAGCTTTTCCTTGTCGTAGTCGGAGGTCGTGCGGTCGATCTGCATGCGGATCTGGTCGGACCGGGCTTCGATGTCCTTCTTCTTGCCCGCGCCCTCGATGATCAGCGTGTTGTCCTTGTTGATGACGATCCGCTTGGCCGAGCCGAGTTGCTCGATCTCGACGTTTTCGAGCTTGAGCCCGAGGTCTTCGGAGATGAACGTTCCGCCGGTGACCACGGCGAGGTCGCCCATGATCGCCTTGCGGCGGTCGCCGAATCCGGGGGCCTTGACCGCTGCGATCTTAAGCACGCCGCGGAGCTTGTTAACGACGAGTGCCGCGAGCGCTTCGGCTTCGACGTCTTCGGCGATGATCAGCAGCGGCTTGGACCCACCGACGACCTTGTTGAGCAGCGGGAGCAGGTCGGCGAGGTTGGAGATCTTCTTCTCGTTGAGCAGAATGTACGCGTCTTCCAGCACCGTTTCGAGGGTGGTGGGATTGGTCATGAAGTACGGCGAGAGGTATCCCTTGTCGAACTGCATGCCCTCGGTGTACTCGAGGGTGCTTTCGGTGCTCTTGCCTTCGTCGACGGTGATGACGCCCTCGCGGCCGACTTTCTCCATGGCGTCGGCCATGAGGTTGCCGATGTGTTCGTCGCCGTTGGCGGAGATGGTGGCGACGCGTTTGTAATCTTCGCGGCCTTTGACCTTCTTGGCTTGGGCGGTGATCGCGTCGGCGGCGACCTGGGCGGCTTTGAGAACACCGCGCTGGATGGCGACGGGGTTGACGCCGGCGGTGACGTACTTGAGGCCTTCGAGGTAGATGGCCTCGGCGAGGACGGTGGCGGTGGTGGTTCCGTCGCCGGCGACGTCGCCGGTTTTGCTCGCGACGGTCATGACGAGCTTGGCGCCCATGTTCTGGAAGGGCTGTTCGAGCTCGATTTCCTTGGCGACGGTGACGCCGTCCTTGGTAATGCGCGGCGAGCCGAAGGACTTCTGCAGTACGACGTTACGGCCGCGGGGGCCGAGGGTGCTCTTGACGGCGCGGGCGAGTTGCGAAAGGCCGGCGGCGATTTCCGCGCGGGCATCGGTTTCAAACTTCATCTGTTTGGCGGCCATGGTGTTGTCTCCAAAAACGTTGCTATTCGGGCATGGGGGAAGGAAGACGGCGCGGGTCGGGCTAGCCGACGACGCCGAGGATGTCGCTCTCGCGGAGGATGACAAACTTCTCGCCCTCGACCTCGACGTCGGTGCCCGAGTACTTGCCGTAGATCACCGTGTCTCCAGCGCGAACGCCGACTTCCATCGGCTTACCTTTGTCGCTCAGCCGGCCGGGGCCGACGGAGATGACCTTGCCCCGCGTGGGCTTTTCCTTGGCGGTGTCGGGAAGAAGAATGCCGGTCGCGGTCTTGGTTTCCGCCTCCGACTGCTTGACGATGACGCGGTCTGCCAGGGGACGAAGTTTGATGGCCATGGTGGAGTTCTCCGAGTGAATTTGTGTTGATTAAAGTGCGGGTTGCGAGAGGGTCCGGGTGTGCGCCCCGCATGACGGCGGAGCGTTGTGGGACGGGGAACGGATCAGAAGTCCATTCCGCCCATGCCACCCATTCCGCCCATGCCGCCGCCCATTCCGCCCATGCCGCCGCCACCGTGGTCGTGGTCGTGACCGCCACCGCCGCCCTTTTTCGGGGCGTCGCAGATGATGCAGTCGGTGGTGAGCAGGAGAATGGCGACTTCGGCTGCGTTTTGCAGTGCGGTGCGTTCGACCTTGGTCGGCGTGAGGATGCCGGCTTTGAACATGTCGACGTATTCTCGGGAGAGGGCGTTGTAGCCTTCGCCGTCCTTGCCTTCGAGTACGCGGCGGACGACGACCGAACCGGAGTCGCCCGCGTTTTCGGCGATTTGCTTGAGGGGGGCCATGAGGGCGGTGCGCACGACCTTGACGCCGGCTGCTTCGTCGCCGGAGACCTTGAGGTCGCCGTTGAGTACGCGGAGGGCGCGGATCATGGCGGTTCCGCCGCCTGCGACGACGCCCTCTTGGACGGCGGCGCGGGTGGCTTGGAGCGCGTCTTCCACGCGGGCCTTCTTTTCCTTCAGCTCGGCTTCGGTGGCGGCTCCGACGTTAACCTGTGCGACGCCGCCGGCGAGCTTGGCGAGGCGTTCCTGGAGCTTTTCCTTGTCGTAGTCCGAGGTGGTGACGTCGATCTCGCGGCGGATCTGGGCGATGCGGCCCTGGATCGCTTTGGTTTCGCCGGCGCCTTCAATGATGGTGGTGTTGTCGCCGTCAATGCGGACGGACTTGGCTTGGCCGAGGTGGCCCATTTCGATTTTGTCCAGCTCAATGCCAAGGTCCTTCATCACGGCCGTACCGCCGGTGAGGATCGCGATGTCTTCGAGCATGGCTTTACGGCGGTCGCCGTAGCCGGGGGCCTTGACGGCTGCGACGTTAAGAATGCCGCGGAGCTTGTTGACGACGAGGGTGGCGAGGGCTTCGCCTTCGATGTCCTCGGCGATGATCAGCAGGGGCTTCTTGGCCTTCTGGATCTTCTCGAGCAGGGGAATGAGCTTGGTGGCCGAGGAGATCTTGTCTTCAAAGACGAGGACGAAGGCCTTCTCGAGCTCGACGGTCATGTCGTCGGGGTTGGTGACGAAGTTGGGCGAGAGGTAGCCACGGTCGAACTGCATTCCTTCGACGACGTCGACGGTGGTCTCGAGGCCCTTGCCTTCCTCGACCGTGATGACGCCGTCCTTGCCGACGCGCTCGAAGGCGTCTGCCATGATCGCGCCGATTTCGGGGTCGTTGTTGGCAGAGATGCTGGCGACGTTGCGGATGTCGTCCTTCTTGGCCGAGTTGATCGGGCGGGACTGCTTTTTGAGGTCGACGACGACGGCGTCCACGGCTTTGCGGATGCCGCGGGCGAGGGCCATGGCGTCTGCGCCGGCGGTGAGGTTCTTGTAGCCTTCGCGGAAGATGGCCTCGGCGAGGACGGTGGCGGTGGTGGTCCCGTCGCCGGCGACGTCGGAGGTCTTACTGGCGGCTTCTTTGACGAGCTTGGCGCCGATGTTTTCGAACTTGTTGGAGAGCTCGATTTCCTCGGCGACGGACACGCCGTCTTTGGTGACGGTGGGGGCACCCCAGCCTTTGTCGAGAACGGCGTTGCGACCGCGGGGTCCGAGCGTGGCTTTCACCGCGCGGGACAATTTGGTAACACCGTCGAGCAGGGCTTTACGGGCTTCGGCGTCGAACGCCAGCATCTTTGCGGCCATGGAGGGTTCTCCTGAGGATTCTGTTGAAACTTGCCGTCGCCGGGAGCGGTTGGAGCAATCGGCGACTGAAATCATCACAATATTGCCAGGTCGATCCAACTAAGGAAGGGTTTTCCGATACCCGATCAGACCGACCTGCACCGGGGCCGCAGAACAAGACCCGTGCCACAGGGCGGAAGAAACGTAAGCGTTTGTTTTGTATGATATTATGTGCGCTATGGCGGTCCTGAACCTGCTTCGGAACCCTGCCGCAGTGGCAGTCGGACGGGGCCGGACGGCAGATTTGGCAGTGGGCCGGGCGGAACAGCCATCCCACCAGCGATGAGAAGAAGAGGCAGGATAACGAAAGAATTGAGGAGCGAGTCGGCGAACGTGATAAGCAGCACAATCGCGAGCGCAGCCGGAATTACGCCCTGTAGCGAGACGATGGCGATGCGTGACATGGACCACAGAGCGCGACCGGCGGGGTAAATCCATATCGCTGTGCTTGAGAGCAAGCCGAGGATGCCGAACTGGCCGACGATCAGGAGCCACATGCCCCAAGGGCGACCTTGGCCTTCACGCCACCAGTTCCACTCACCGTAGCCGAGGAAGACGTGTCGATGGGCGGTTTTCAAGTGCCGCTCGTCTTGGGCCATCCGCCAACCCAATGAGCCGCGACCGGCGCTGCCTAGAGCGGACTTCAACCGTTGGGCGACGGGGTTGGACTCGGCAAGTTTGCGGATCGGAATGACGCCCGATGCGTAAGTCCCGAAACCGAGTGTGCCAACTATGGCGACCGCGAGAAGTGTGTTTCTCGGCCTGACCCAACGGAAGAGTTGCAGCAAGCCTAGCGATGCGACGGCCAGGATGATCGCGCCAGCAGATTGAGAGGCCAAACAGAGCAGGCCCAGAACTGCGGCAAGGACATACTGCTGCCGGTTCGACGCCGATGGACGGGGCAGGACCATGGCAGACCAGATCGCGACAACGGCTGCCCCGGCCAGCCACATGCCGAGCTGATTGCCGTGCTCCAGAAAGCCGATCGGACGATAGCCGATGTAGCGTTGCATGCCATCGGTTCGAAACGGGTGAACCTCGTAAATCCACCCGTACACCCTGGGTTGCCAGATGCCTTCGATGAGGCAGATGGGAAGGTAGATCACAGCCGAGAGGACGACGGCGCGGGCGAGTTGCTTGAGGCCGTCGGGGGTCGAGAAGTAGAGTCGGCCCAAAAGCCACGGCAGGCCCCAACTGGCTGAGAGGTAGAGCACGCCAAGCCACGGCGCGGGGTCTGACGTTCGGCCGGCGAGGGCAGCGGCGAAGGGAGAGAGGCACCAGACGACGGGGAGCACGTCCGGCCAAGCTGGACGGAATCGCTTGATGCTGTTGAAGTCAATCAGCAGTACGCCGATCGCTGCCACGACTGGGCAGACCCACGCCTTGGTTAGCAGCATGTCACTGGGCAAACCCAAGCCGATGATCCAATACGGAAACTCCGATCCCTCCTGCCCCGGCCAAAACGGCGGGTACTGCCCCACCGGGAGCGCGGCCCAGCCACCGAAAACGCACAGCAGCACGGCCGTACCCGGGCGAAGTCGCCAGAACGCGGCCATGCCGAGAGCCGCGAAAAACAGATAGGCCCAGTGGACATGCGTCATCTCCCGACGAAACTACCCGCCGTGGCGTCGCGTCACCAACACCCATGAACCTTTCCCCCCTCCCTCTCGCCGGCCTCCTCACCGAGTTGACCACGTTCAACCCCACCAGAGTCGTCGGCGTGGTCTCGTACCTCGCGGCGGGGATTGCGGCTGCGGTGGCGGCTAAGCGGGGTGGGAACAAGGTGATCTGGGGATTGGTTGCCCTGGTGCTGTTCTATGTGGCGGTGGACATTCAGTTGGGGCTGAGGCATCGGGTGGCGGAGGGGTTTAGCGGAGCGTGGACGTCGCTCGGGCTTCGGGATCATCGGAAGCCGTATCAGATTGCGGTGCTGGTGGGGGTGGGCGCGGCGGTGGGGGTGGGGATCGGGGTACTTGTTTATCGCCTGCGGCGGGCGGGGTGGGCGGTGCAGCTTGCGGCTGGGGCGACGGGGTTGACGGTAGCGCTGCTTGGTGTGGAGGTGTTGTCGTTGCACGCGACGGACGCGCTGCTGTACCGGTCGGTGCCCGGGCCGGTGATGGCGATCGGGTATGCGTGGGTGGCGCTGGCAGGGGTGGTAGTGGCGGCGGGGCTGGTGGAGGGGGTTAGAGCTTGGCGGGGTAGAAGGTCATGATGACTTCTTTGAGTTCGGCTTCCCAGAGTTCGCGGTGGGACTCGCGGGAGCTTTCGGGGGGGGTTTCGGGTGAGGCGTGGGGTTGGGCGTGGGGTTGGGCGGGGGGGTGGGCGGCGGCGTAGTAGGAGGGGGCGGGTTCGCGGGTGTCGGAGTGGATGATCAGGGAGGAGATGAGGGGGAGATTGGCGTCGCGGCAGGGTTGGACGAGTTCGGCGGCTGCGTCGTCGATGCGGGGGTCGCGGGGGTCGAGGTCTTGGGGTGCGTCGGGGTATCGGTAGAGTTCAGAGATGAGTTCGGCGTGGTCGATGAGCGCTTTGCGGGCGATGGGCTTGGGGAGGCGCATGCGTAGGACTTGGTACATCGCGGCGGCGAGGGGGGACATATCTGAATCCTCCAATGGGTTATCCCGGTCTGGCCCGGGGACGACAACTTACACTCAGGGGGGCGTTGGGAGGTATACTGTCCTGCCCCCGACTCGGGGATTGACGAATTTTGTTGATGAATATCAGAAACAGGAGCAATTCATGCGGAAGGTGACTTTGGCGGTTTCGCTGGTGTTGGCGGCTGGGGTGGTGGGGTGCAACAAGGACGGGGCGTCGGCGGGTGGGTCGGGTGGGGGGTCGGCGGCTGGTCAGCCATTGGTGACGACATCGGCGGGGTATGTGCACATCGGCGATCCGCTGACGCTGGGCGAGCAGGCCCCCGTGCCGGTGTCGGCTGTGCTTGCGAACCCGGCGGGTTTTGCGGGCAAGCCGATTCGGATCGCGGGCACGGTCGACAAGGTGTGCGAGAAGAAGGGGTGCTGGATCACCATGACCGACCCCGCCGCGAAGAAGGAGCTGTTCGTCAAATTCACCTGCTCGGACGAGGGCGGCCGGATCGTGCCGATGGAAGCCAAAGGGCGGCCCGCGATCGTTGAAGGCACCGTAACGGTCAGGGAAATCTCCGAAGCCGACGCCCGCCATTACGCGGAAGACGAAGGGGCGAGCAAGGAAGCCATCGCAAAGATCGTCGGCCCGCAAAAACAGATCACGGTGAAGTCGCCGGCTGTGCAGATCGCCATGGCGAAGTAAAAACGAGTGTTTACCGCAATTGAGAACGGCCCGGCCCTTGCCGGGCCGTTTCTTCTATACCGCTCGTGACGTTACAAGCCGAGCTTCGGGTCCTTGCGGCGTTCGTCGGTGACCTGGTCGGGGGTGAGGCGAATTACGCCGTCGGTTAGCCAGCAACCTTTAAGCTTGCCGTCGGGTTGTTGGGAGAGGGCGAAGGCGAAATAGGCGGGTTGAGATTGGTCGTCGTAGAAGGTGACGAGCTGGCGGGCTTGGGTGCCGTCGACGGCCATTTTGCCGAAGACGGCCCGCCGGTGGTTAATCATCGGTGCGTAGGCGGGGGCGTTGACCATTTGGATGAATCGGGGGAGGGGGCCGGTGGCGGATTGGTTTGAGGGGGAGGCGAAGTTGAAGGTGGTGGCGACGCCGGATTGGGGGGTGGGTGCGTCGTTGTCGCGGAGGGCGGCGACGATGGTGCGGACGACCTCGGCTGGGGGGAGATCGGAAGAG
>JBBRUM010000050.1:0-12973 GCA_038247815.1 Tepidisphaerales bacterium
GTTATGTAACTTACGAAAAGTTGATTAAATTCGGTGCGGTCAATGATCCTAGGTGTTCGACCCAACTCGAAGGGTAAAAGGGCGGTGTGGATAACGTGTGAACAACCGAGGTCGCACTTGTCCGATAAAGGCGACTGACGCGCAATGACTGTCTGTGTTGTGTTACCGAAAGTAGTAGGAAGTAGCACAATTTAGGGTCCGCTTAAGTGTTTTTTAGAAATAGTCTTACGCTTAATATTGCGGCGGTTCGATTTGTTGGCAGTTTCTGAAAGATCAATGATTTAAATTCCTGTTGATCATCACGCAAGGGCACTGAGACCGAGCCTAGGTAGGGCGTGTGGAGAACTAAATTCCGGGGTGCACAAAAATGTGTGATGTCGGGGGATTATTTTGTGCCGTAGGTTACTGTTGTGCTATCATTTAATGGTCTTGTCTTGGGGCACGCCAAGATAGCTCCGTTCGGGAAGGGCTCGCAACGGATTCACATCGAAGTTTCGTGTCGTAGGCAGTGCTCCGCGTTACGGGAAGGCACACTCTCTCGGGTGCCGACGTGGTGAGCGTCTGTCGTTGAAAGGAGTGGCTGTATGGCCACGGGTAAAGTGAAGTGGTTTAACGACCAGAAGGGCTTTGGTTTTATCTCGACCGAAGCCGGTAAGGACGTTTTTGTTCATCACTCTGTCATAGAAGGAGCTGGCTTCCGCACGCTCCAGGACGGCGAGTCGGTGGAGTACGAGTTTGAAGACGGCCCCAAGGGCATGAAGGCCACCAAGGTCAAACGGTCCGCCGCGCCCGTTGAGGCCGGGCAAACGTAGTACGACCCGGCCATAAAAATTTGAATTACGCCCACCGGGCCACGACCGCGGTGGGCGTTTTTTTTGCCCCGCCTTTTTCCGGTCGCCGGCGGCTGGGGGAATCGCCGGTGCAACAAGCATGGCGTTTCCCTTGAACGGCGGCGGTTCAAGCGCGATCGCTCCCGGCGAGGCTAGACCGGGCGTGTTACGCCGTGTGCGACGAGTTCTCCGGTCACACCGGGCGGGAGCTTGAGGGTGGTCTCGGTTCGGGAGGTTTCGATGGTGATCGTGCCCCGAGGGTGTACGAGCGCTGCGGCGGCGAAGCTCGGGCCGAGCGTGCCGAGCCTTGGCTGGACGTGCACCCTGGCGAACCCCGGCGCGGCGGGGCGCACGCCGAGCACGGTGGCGTAGAGGTGGAACAGCGGGTGTGCCCCCCAGGCGTGGCAGTCGGAGCGTGTCGGCTCGGGTTGCTCGAAGGTGGTTTTGAACCCGCGTTTGGGCAGTTCGTACCAGAGCTCCATCCGGCGGTAAAAGGCGTCAATCCCGCCGTGGTCGGCGAGCAGTCGGTACGCCTCGAAGAGGTAGTGCGAGAAGTAGATCGTCGCCGGGAGCATCCCCTCGCTCGCGATCAGCGCCGCCGCGAACCTCGGGAGCACCCCAGCCGGCACCGCCCCAGACAGCAGCGCGAGCGATTGCGTTTGCTCGGTGAATTCCCGCCAGTTCGACTCGGCGGGAATGGGCGTTCCGTGGGGAAGCTCGCGGTAGAGCGAGCGGTCGTGGTCAAAAAAGCTGCGGTGGCCGACCGATCGAAGCTTGCGGCAAAGGATCAGGTGTCTGGCGGCGAGGGTGTCTTCGCCGAGCGCGGCTTCGAGTTCGGCGGCGAGGTTGAGGGTGTAGGCGGCGTGGAACTGGTGGATTGCAGAGGGGCCGGGTCCGTAGAACGGGGCCGGCTGGGCGGTGGTTCGGGCGTGGCCGGAGAGGTGCCCGGCCCAGTCGGTGAAGTTCCAGCCTTGGAACGGGTGGAAGAGCCCCTCGTCGTCCACCCGGGTCCGCAGCGCCTCGATCACCGCCCGTACTCCGGGCATCCGGGCCCGGACGAACTCCATGTCGCCCCGCCACATCAGAAAGTCGTGCACCATCGCCACCCACCAGAACGAAAACGGCGGAATCGTCTGCGTCGTCCGTGTCGGGTACCGCGACGAGGTCAATCCGTCCGGCCCACGCGAATTGTCGAACAGCGTGATCGCCTTCCGCGCCAGCCGGTCGTCCCGAGACATCGCGTACGTCACCAGCGCCTCCAGCCGCGTGTCCCCCACGTACATCAACTGTTCGTAGTACGGGCAGTCGAAGTACGTCTCGTGCGAGCACATCTCGATCGACCGCAGTCCGATGGGGATCAGCGCCCCGATCCGCTCGTCGGACGTGCGGATCGTCGTCTCCCAGTTGTGGGCGTAGTGCGTCTCGGTAATCTCGACCGCGTGCAGCGTCAGGGGGTGTTCGCCGGTTCGCACGGCGATCTGCATGTACCTGCCCGCGAGGTACCACGGCGGCGAAAACCGCTGGGCACGCGAACCGTCGGGCAGGAGGTCGTCTCCCTGTCCGAGGAAATGGAGGCCTTCCACGCGGTCGCGGTGGTGTTTGGTTTGTCCGTCGGCTGAGAACATCGCCTCGGCGGTGTGGACTCGGATGAGGCTTCCCGCCCCGCCGGAGACGGTGACCATCGGGTACAGGCAGTAGTAGTCGTCGAGGTCGATGAGCACGCGCCTCGCACTATGCGGCGGCACGATGATGGGTGACTCGCCCGCGAGCAGCGCCTGCCACGCCTCGGCTTCCGTGGCGGCCGCGGCGTCGCGCCCGGCCACCGCCGTCTCGAAGGTCCGGTCGGGGTCGGTGTGGTCCACGTGCCGTACCGACCCGACCTGCCGAACCTCCTCGTGCATCGCGGGGAGGACCGATGGCGTGAGCTGCCACTGCCCACGCGACTCCATCCTCGCCGAAGCCGGCACGGCCGCCCCCACCCCCACCACTTTGACAAAGCTCCGCGAAGTATTGAGCCCCGCAGCCGAGATGGCGAACCGGCACCCCGTCGCCCCGAACGTACCCGGAAGCCGCACCGGAATCGTCCCGTATCCCGCCACCCGCGCCACCTCCCAATCCGCAATCCCCGTCGAAAAAATCGCCTCATTACCTTCGCCCTCCGCCATCACCAGCAGCCCGTGCCGCACCGACAACTGCGCGTATGGCCGGTGCTCCCCCAGCGACCACACCTCGACCGTGAAGATGTGCGTCCCCATTGATAGCGGAACGTCGAACGTCTCGAAGTGCCAGTGCAGCGGGTCGCCCCGCTCGGGGCCCCGCCCCAACGGCCGACCGTTCAACATCAACCGGTACCGCTCATCGGCTGACACATGAAGCCGCACCAATCTCGGGGCGTCCAACTCCACCCCAAGGCGGTACTCCGCAAAAAACGGCTCGGTGTGACTGTTTCCCGCCGGCGCCTCGGGGTGCGACACCCACCGCGCCTTCCACGGCGACGCTTCGTGGTAATGACTCGATCGGTCGTACGCCGGGTCCGTGGGAAGTAGGATTCGCATGGGGTCAACCCAGATTAGTGCCGCCCCCGGCTGAATGAAAAACCAGCCCCGCACCCCGACCAGCCCGGCACCCCCGTCGCGCGCCCGACTTTAGCGTTCTCCAGCCGCCGGCGCCGAAGCCGGCTGGGCCCTGCTCGACAGGTCCACCCTCAACCCCACCACACTCACGTCCGCCGCGTCGGCGGGGTTGACGAACACCCGCGTCCGTCCGTCCCTGGACAGTACCAGTGTGAACCGCTCGTCATCGAGTGTGACCGAACGCGCACCGCCGGCGATGCGACGAATCGCGGCCCGGATCGCCGTTTTCCCCCAGGCGTCGGAGATGCTTCCCCCGGGAAGTTCCGCTACCCCATCCGACCGCCGCCGCGCCGCCGCCACCGTCACCCCGCCCGAGTTTCCGTCGATGACGTCCCCCGAGCTCAGCAGCGAAATCCGCAGGTTCATCCGGTTCGGACCCTCCCGCCGCGATCCCCGCCGGTCCACCATCAGTACCGAATCCGTCCCCATTGCCGACAATCTTCCCGTGGGCCGGTCCACCAGCAGCGCACGGTCCTCCGAGATTCCAAACCCCATATCCCGGTCCGACTGCTCCATCGCCACGATCAGTCGGCCCAGTCGCCCGCGCTCGAGAAAGTGCTGATCCACAATCCCGTACCGAAACAGCCCCATTCCCGGCCCCATCGGCAACTTCTCCGCCCCGTCCAGCGCCCTTGACGACGAACCGCCAAGAATCATCGGGTCCGACATCATCGCCGCCCCAGCGGAAGTCCCCGCCACAATCCCCCCCTTCGCCAACACCGCATCGACCGCTCCCGACAAGGCCGTCGGCGCACCGCCGGGCCGAAAAACATCCAAAATCCTCTGCTGGTCGCCACCCGTGAAAAACAGCGCGTCGCACCCGGCCACCGCCGCCGCGGTCGCCGCGTCGTTCGACAAATGCGTGTCCGCCTGCGTGATGCGCACCAACTTCGCAACTCTCCCCGGCGCATACAACCCGATCCGCTCGGCCGCCGCCCCAGCCGAGGCGTCAGGCTCCCCCGACGCCGTCGGAATGATTCCCACCACACCCCCCGGCGAGGTGTTGTCCGCCAGCGCCCGGTAAATCGCGGGCGCGTCCTCGTCAATCGCCCCGCCGATGATTAGCAACTTGCCGGATTGGGGCAGCTGCGGCGCAACCGCATTGGGTCCCGCGCAGCCGAACAGCGGAACCAGCGACAGCACACATCCGAGAAGCACACTCTGGTGATTTTTCATGGGTCGTTTGTTACTCGTCTTTGAAGATCCGAACCTCAAACCGTCCGCCGCTCGTCGCCACGCCGCGGTACATCCCGATCGAGCTGTACGGTGTCGCCACCTCGCCCTTGTGGGACACCGCGATGAGTCCGCCGTCGTCCGGCTGAAGGGTCTTGAAAATCAGGTGGTCGGCGGCTTGGTTCAGCGTGAGACCCTGGTACTCGTAACGCGCCGCCACGTCCTTGGCGACTCCGAAGCGGATGAACTCCTCCCCCGTCCCGGTGCACGAGACCGCCACGAGCTTGTTGGCGTAGGTCCCCGCCCCGATCACCGGCGTGTCACCCACCCGGCCGAACCGCTTGGCCGACAGCCCCCCGGTCGACGTCGCCGCCGCGAGGTTCCCCCGCGTGTCCAGCGCCACCGCCCCCACCGTCCCGCGCGACTTCTGTAGCAGCGGATCGTTCTTCCTTCGCTCCTCGAGCTTCCTCTGCATCTGCTCGTACCTCCGCGTCGTGCCGAAGTACGAATTGGGGACACGCTCGATCCCGTTCTCCGCCCCCATCGCGTCGGCGAATTTCTCCGCCCCGTCGCCAATGAGCATCACGTGCCCCGACCGCGTCATCACCAGCCGTGCCAGTGCGATCGGGTTCTTCACCGTCCGCGTCCCCGCCACCGCGCCGCACGCCATCGTAGACCCGTCCATGATCGACGCGTCCAGCTCGTGCCTCGCCTGCTCGTTGAACACCGCCCCCTTCCCCGCGTTGAACTTCTCGTCGTCTTCGAGGATCCGTACGCACGTCTCCACCGCGTCGAGCGCCGTCCCGCCCGACGCGAGAATGTCCCGCCCGGCTGACAGCGCCTTCTCGAGCGATGCGCGGTACGCCTGTTTCTCCGACTCGGCCGCGGTGGGTTCCATCGTCCCCGCTCCGCCGTGGATCACCAAAGCATATGTCCCCGTTGTTTTCTCCATGGAGCTCCCACTCCGCGCACCAGCGCACCCGCCCGAGAGCAACCCAAAAAACAAAAGAACAACGACAGTGAGGGGGAAAGATCGCATATCGCCGATTTTGCCCGAACCGCCGCAAAATTGCGAGCCGTCAGACCGCTTCGGCAACCGGCGGAGTCGACCTCGCCTCCGCGTACTCCACAGCCGCCCGGATCAGCCCCATGAACAGCGGCGACGGCGTCAACGGCCGGCTGGTAAGCTCCGGGTGCGCCTGCGTACCCAGAAAGTACGGATGCGCTTCCCGAGGCAATTCGAGCAATTGCATAATCGGGTACCCAGGAGCCTTGCCCGAAAAGACCATCCCATGTGCCTCGAGCGTCGGGATGAACTTGGGGTCGACCTCGTACCTGTGCCGAAACCTCAGCCGCGTCGACGTCGCCCCGCCAAACAGCTCCGACGCGAACGTTCCCGCCTTGATGTCCACGTCTTTCCCGCCCAGTCGCATGTTCCCGCCCAGCCCCTCGATCTTTTTCTGCTCCGGCAGGATGTCGATCAGCGGGTCCGGACACCGCGGGTCAAACTCCGACGAGTTCGCCCCCGGAATGCCGCACACGTTCCGCGCGTACTCGA
Source organism: Tepidisphaerales bacterium (assembly GCA_038247815.1). Classification (GTDB taxonomy): domain Bacteria; phylum Planctomycetota; class Phycisphaerae; order Tepidisphaerales; family Tepidisphaeraceae; genus JBBRUM01. The sequence goes on from JBBRUM010000050.1 coordinate 6,195, forward strand.
TCACCGCCATCTGGAAACCCAGGCATATCCCCAAAAACGGAATCCGGTTCTCCCGCGCGTGCTTGATGCAAAGAATCTTCCCCTCCGTCCCCCGCACGCCAAACCCGCCCGGCACGATCACCCCGTGCACGTCGTTCAATCTCCGCCGCACGTTCGAATCGTCGATCGTCGTCGTGTCCAGCCACTTGAGGTTCACGTTCACCCCCAGATGCACCGCGCAGTGCTCCGCCGCCTTGATGATCGACGCATACGCATCCCGCAACGCCGTGTATTTCCCCGTCACCGCGATCGTCACGTCCTTGTTCCCCTTGCCGATCCGCTCGACGAACCATCGCCAGTTCGACCGCGCCTGGTCTTCGTTCCGCTGGTCCACCCGGTCGTGCAGGTCCAGCAGCGTCAGCACCTCGCGGTCGATCCCCGAGTTCCGCAGGTGCTCCGGAATCACATAAACCGAATCCACATCGTGCATGCTCACCACGCGCCGCATCGGCACGTTGGTGTACATCGAAATCTTCTCCCGAACCTTGTCCTTCACCTCCGACGGCGCGCGGCACGCGATCACGTGCGGCATGATCCCCATCTCCATCAGCCGCTTGATCCCCAACTGCGCGGCCTTCGACTTCTGCTCCCCCAGCGACCCGGGTTCGAGCACATACGTCAGCGCAGTGAACACAACCGCGTGCTCCCCCTCCTCATACGCAAGCTGCCTGCACGCCTCGAGATAAAAGTTGTTCTCGTAGTCGCCCACCGTCCCGCCCACTTCGACAAACACCACATCCGCCTGCGACTTGGCAGCCAGCTCCCGCAGCTTGAGCTTCACCTCGCCCACCACATGCGGAATCACTTGCACGTCCCGCCCGAGATACCCCCCCTCCCGCTCCTTCCGCAGCACGTTCGTGAGAATCTGCCCATTGGTCGTAAAGTTCGCCGCCCCAAGGTCCATATCCAACAGCCGCTCGTACGTCCCCAGATCCATGTCAGTCTCCATGCCGTCATCCAGCACGAAAACCTCCCCATGTCGGTACGGATTCAAAGTCCCCGAGTCGACGTTGAGATACCCCTCCATCTTGATCGGCGCAACCTTCAGCCCCTTGTCCTGCAACAGCTTCGCCAGCGACGAAGAAAAGATCCCCTTCCCCAGCCCCGATATCACCGTCCCCACCACGATCACGTACTTGTGGTGGCCGCGCCGATACCCGGCCGGCATGGGCGTGTAAAACTCCGTGTCGTCGGTCGTGGCGGAGATTTTTGCGAGTAGATCGTCCGTAGCCATAAACGTCTCACCATGACCGCCCATGGGCCTTCCCGTCAGGCCGAAGCAGTCACTCCTGAAGTCTCCAGAGAAGAACCCTTACCCTTGTACCGCTCCACAAACCCCCTGTACTGCTCAGCCGTGTCAATCCCTTGCGTCGCCCGCGCAACCCGCATTACAAACAGCCTCACCCCGTGCTCCAACGCCCGCAACTGCTCCAACTTCTCCGCAACCTCCAACGGCGTCGGCGACCATCCGGCATACCGCAACAAGAACTCCCGACGATAGGCATAAATCCCCAAGTGCAGTAGATATTCCGGCCCTACGCCCCCCGTCCCCCCAGCATCCCGCTGAAACGGAATCGCCGACCTCGAAAAATACAGCGCATAGCCCCCCACCCCTGTCACCACCTTCACCAAGTTCGGATTCCCCACCTCCACCCCCACCCCCCCCATTCCACCCGCCCCAAACGGCGTCGCAGCCGTCGCCATCTCATCTCTGCTCCCCTCCATGTGTTCTACCAACCCGTCCACCACCGAAGGCTCGATCTCCGGCTCGTCTCCCTGAACATTGATCAGCACATTGTCCGTCAGCCCCCGCGCCACCTCCGCGATCCGGTCCGTCCCGGATGGGTGTGCCGGCGAGGTCATTACGCATTCCGTACCAAAGGGCTTGAGCGCATCAACAATCCGCACATCGTCGGTCGCCACAAGAATCCGCGACACACGTTTGCATAACCGCACCCGGTCCACCACATGCTGCACCAGCGGCTTGCCCGTTTCCGAAGCAAGAATCTTCGCTGGAAAGCGCGTTGATCCAAACCGGGCGGGAATAATGACAGTCGCGGCCAATGTCGCTCCTTAACAGCCCGTAAATTAACCCAAATTTGCGGGCTTGCGCAAGGCAGAACAGGCGAACACATACCGCCGGACCAATCTAAAGGAGACCTTAACCCGCGTCAAACTACAGCCACCCCACGACAGGATCTCACTCCACTCTGTGGTGTACCGGACACAACTCCACCGCCAGCAGTCGTACACCGTCCTCGCTCGGGAATCGTTTGGCAGCAAGATCCGCTTCCGAAATATTGTCGAAAAGCGTGAAAAGTGTGCTCCCGGACCCACTCATACGCACCGGCCTCCCGAACGCCCGCTCCAACTTCCCCCGCAATTCCGCAAGCTCCCGCGACAACGCAAATGCCGGGGCTTCCAGATCATTGACCAGCCTCTGCAGCAGCTCCTCGGCCGGCAACGCTGCCATCGCCTCGTACCGCGCCAGCTCCTCTCCCGCCGGTGGCAAAACCGACCCCAGCCCAAGTCGATCAAACTCCCGATACACCGCCGGCGTCGGCATGCCTGTCCCCGGCAAGGCCAGCAGCGCCGCCATCCTCAGCCTCCCGCCCCCAAGCCGCTGCACCACCTCCCCCCGCCCCGTGCACAACGCACTCGGACCCGCCAAAAAAAACGCCACATCCGACCCCAACCCCCCAGCCAGTTCCGCCAACCTCCCCCCCTCCACCCCCAACCCCAACAACTCATTTACCCCCATCAACGTATACGCCGCATCCGCACTCCCCCCGCCCAGCCCGCCCCCAGTCGGGATCCGCTTACTCAGATGTATCGACAACCCCGCTCGCCTCATCGCGTGGCCCTCCGCCAACGACAGCAGCAGGTCCGAAGCCGCCCGCACCACCAAATTCCGCCCGTCCGTTTCCAGCGTCGGGTCCGAGCACGTTAGATGAATCACCCCCGGCTGAGGGTGCACGTCGATTGCGAGCGTGTCGCACAGATCCAACGTCACAAACCAACTCGACAGTGGATGAAACCCATCCCCCCGAACCGCACCGATCCGCAAATCGAGATTGATTTTGGCAGGTACTTGAAGCGTAAGCACGGGCGAGTCTAGGTCAGCCTCGCAACGAGCATGACCCCAATCGAGATCGCCAACATGACCGCCCACTTTACCGCAGGTATCCTCGCCCGACATGAACTGGATCGACGCCCATGCACACCTGCCGCTGACCGAAGACTCAGCCGAGCAACTCCTGGAAAGGCTTGGCCTCGACGGGGTCGTGAACATCTGCGTCGACCACGGTGACCTCGGCGGGCTGGACGCACAGCGGGCGTGGTACCGCAGCCTCCGCCAACGCCATCCCAATGGCTTCGGGTGGGTGACGAGTTTCTCGCTCGACGGCTTCGGCACGTCGGGCTGGGCCGAACGCGCCGCTGCAACAATCACCGAAGACGTCTCGGCCGGCGCGTGTGGCGTGAAGGTCTGGAAAAACGTCGGTATGGAACTGCGCGATCCCACCACCGGCAACTGGGTTTTCGCGGACGACCCGCGCTTCGCCCCCGTGTACCGCGCCGTCGCCCGCGCTGGTGTGCCCCTGCTCACCCACATCGCCGAGCCCATCCAAGCCTGGCGCGAACTCGATCCGAAAAACCCCCACTTCGGCTATTTCAGCCAAGCCAGAAAGTGGCACTGGCACGGCCGAACCGACGTCCCGACCCACGAGCGCCTCATCGCCTCGCGCGACGCGATCGTCGAGGCCAACCCTGATCTGACGGTTATCGGCTTGCACCTGGGAAGCCAGGAGCACGACCTCTCCGCCGTCGCCGAGCGACTTGACCGCTGGCCGAATTACCACGTCGACACCGGCGCCCGCTTGGGCGACCTCGTCGTCCACGCCGATACTGACCGCGACGCCCTCCGGAGCTTCCTCACCCAATATTCCCGCCGCGTCATCTGGGGCGTCGACTGGGTCCTCACCCGCCCCGAAGCCGCGATGTCCCCCGACGACCGCGCAAAATTCCACGCCGCCCTCGCCGCCCGCTACAAGCTCGAAAAGCAGTTCCTCTCAACCGACGACCCGATGGACATATTAAGCCGGCGAGTCCGCGGCCTGGCCCTGAAGGGCGAAGTCCTCACCCGCCTCGTCCGTAGCAACGCCACTGACATGTACTTTCGGGCGTAGCCGTGTTCACCACTGAGGCACAGAGACACGGAGGAAAAACGGAGGGGAAATGCATGGCCACGGACTTTCATAAACGGGGCACGGACACAAGAAAAATAGAAAGAGGCAATCCAGCACGGTATTTAGTGCAATCACTGTGCTTTTCTGAATGCGACCTTCAGCCTGATGAAATTTTCGTGTCCGTGGCCGGTCCGTGAGAGTCCGTGGCCATGCATTTCCCCTCCGTTTTTCCTCTGCGTCTCGGAGCCCCCGTGGTTCACCCGACGACAAAAAAAAAACGACCGCCGGGGTTGTGCCCCGGCGGTCGTCGCCAGAAAGTGGGAAGGGAGCGTCTTGTCGGACGACCGGTCGGCTGTGCGTTACAGGCGACCGGCCACAAACGTCCGACACCCATGATGTCCAATACGCCTTGGGCGGGGGCAAGTGAAAATCAGGTTTTGATCCGGTCGACCGCGATGAACACGGCCGGACCGAACAGCAGCACGGGCATCCACGCCATCAGCGCCGGCCAGTGCGGCGCCAGCGCGGGTGTCGGGGCGGGCGTGCCGGCGAGGTGCTGGCAGAGGAAAATCGTACCAAGATACGCCCCCATGACGGTCAGGAGGAGTATGCCGCCCGATTTGAGTGTGCGGGGTTCGCGGGTCATGACGCACGGAAGCACCAGCAGGATCAAAATGATGTTGTTGAAGTACTGCGTGATCCGGAAATGTTTCACACGCAAGAGGTCCACAACCCCATAGCCGCGTGGGGCGGCTAGGAGTTCGTTGATCCGCACGATCGGCAGAAAATCGACGAAGTCACGGGAGCGGTAGAGTGTGATTTCCTCGGGGGTCAGTGTGGTGGGCAGCGTCGCGATCGCCCGCTCGCTCGTGCGGACTTCGTTGGGACTGAGTCCGGTCGAGAGGAGGCCGCGACTGAGGTTCCAGACGTTGTTCACGGCATCCCACTGGGCCCGCTCGGCTCGGACGTGTGCGAGGGGCTTACGGTCCACCGGATCCCGTATCACCAGATCGACCTCGATCATCGAAGCGGGCGCCGTCAGCGTCGCCGGGTTGAACCGGGCCGCAATCATCAGCGCCCCCCGTGAGTCCTCCAGGGCTTTGACCTGGAAGCTGCGGCGGGCGTCGCGCCCGACGTCGCCGTGGTTGCGCAGCAGCTTGGGAATGTTCGCCGGGATCACATACTCCTGCAGCGGAAGCGAGATGAATGACAGCGCGGCCGTCGCGATCACGATCGGCATGGCCAGTCGCAGCAGCGGCACGCCCGCGGCCAGCACCGCCACCAGTTCGTTGAACCGCGTCATCCGAAGCAGCGTGAACGCCGCCGCAACCACCGGAATGATCGGCGAGAGCTGCACGAATATCACGATCGACTGGTGGGCGTAAAAGTCGGCGACGTTGCCGAGCGCCCTCATCGCGGTTTCCAGCCCGCCCCCGCCCGTGCGGTCGCCGAGCTCGAAGAGGTCGGAAAAGTTCAGCACCAGATCCAACGCCACATACATGCTCACCAGAACGCCAAAGGCAATCACGTAGTTCTTGAGGAAGGTCGTCAGGACGTAGCGGTCGAGGATCTTCATGGGGTTTGGGGTCGGTGTGGCGGCTTGGGCGGGTTCACTGAAGTCGAGGGGTCATTGACGCTGCAGTCGGTAAAGAAGCGCCGCCGCGGTCGAAGCAACGACGACGTTGCCCGTCCAGATCAGCGTCAGTCCGAACGCCAGCGGGTTGGTCCAGTTCTCCGGCAGGACGTTGGGCACGTCTTCCACCGTGTGCTGCCCGGTGACGGTCAGCAGAATGCAAAACATCGCCGGAACCACCGACACCGCGAACGCCGACAAAAAGTGCCCCGACCGGAACATCATCCCCAGCGCCACCCCCATCAGCACCAGCACAAAGCACGACAGTGCGAACGCCGCCCTCGAATTCAGCTCGCCGAAGACCTCGTTGGCGGTCACCGTCAGCTCCCGGTCAAGCCTGCGGCGGAGGTCGCCAGGCAGGATCGGGTTGGCCCGATGCGCCGACACAGAACGGGTCGAAATCTCCAGCACCTCCCCGGGCGAGGTGACGACGAAGTTGCGCTCGAACGATTCACGGCGGGTCACCTCCTCGGATATTTCCGACCCGGAAGAACCTCCCGCGGAAGAACCCCCGCCGGAAGAACCCCCGCCGGACCTGACCGCGGCATCGGAAAAGTTCAGGCCGAACTCGATGATCCGTTTGGCGTCGTCCGGAACAAGCTTCACTCTGACCGACTTTGCGTCCACCAAAATCGTCGGCGCGGCGCCGGATCGCCCCGACGAGAACGACACCATCGCCCCCGCCGGCTCGGCCGGCGCCGTCACGATCAGCTCATTGTCCGCCTCGCGAAACCGAATCGACGCCCCCGGAGCCGACAGCGTGTGCATCTGCCCGTCCTGGTCCGGGAAGTCCGCGGGGCCGATCACCAGTTGCTGCTGCAACTTCGTCAGCACATACCGCTGTTGCAGCAGCGTGTTGACCTGCCGGAGTACCTCACGCACCCGCCTCGACGATTCCGGAACGCTATCCAACGTGTGCA
>JBBRUM010000051.1:0-12906 GCA_038247815.1 Tepidisphaerales bacterium
TACGTGTAGTGCGTGCCAAAAATCCCCGGCAGAGACGTCTGCCCGAACTCGGCCCCGGAGAGGTTCATCCCCGCGTAAAATAGCACCGCCCCGGCCGGCTGTACCGTAATCACCCCAGCCAAACTCGCCGCCAAAACAGCAACTGAACAACGCATGGACAAAGTCCTCCAAGACAACTTATATACTTGAAATCGGTCCAAAGCCAACGATTGGCCTCGATTCAGGCGAAGTCCGGCGATAAACCACCCCAGGGAGCGACCGACCGAAGGCGATACGCCACGGAGGATCAGCGAAACGGAGCCGCAAGGAGTTGCTCGGTTGGCTGCGACAGGACTTGATTCCGTCTGTTCTGTCTGTTCTTCGTGAGCTCTACTTCGTGCGCTGCTTTCCGCTTCTCCGTCCCTCCAGCCCCTGCCCCGGGCGGGGGTGAACCCCCGGAAATCTCCGCCCGCCATTCCCCTCATCGGCGAGACCGACCTACCCCATCAACATCGCCAAAATCGCCTTCTGCGCGTGAAGCCGGTTGTGCGCCTCGGCGAACACAAGCGACCTCGGCGACTCCAGCAGCGACGCGGAAATTTCAAAACCGCGGTATGCGGGCAAGCAGTGGAGCACCACCGCGTGTGACGGGGCGTGCGCCATCAGTTGTTCGTCGACGCGGTATCCGTGGAAGTCACTGAGGCGCTGGGCCTTCTCGGCTTCCTGACCCATTGACACCCACGTGTCGGTTACGATGCAGTCGGCTTGGCGAACGGCTTCGACGGGGTCGGAGGTGGTCTGGAAATCCATCCCGGGTACTTGAGACATGATCCGGTCGATGTCGCCGCCGGGGAGGGCGTAGGCCGTTGGCGTCGCAAGGACGAACCGCATGTCAAACCGCCCGCACGCCACCGCCAGCGACCTCGCCACGTTGTTCCCGTCCCCAATAAACGCCAGCGTCCGCCCCTTGAGCGCGCCGAAATGCTCCCGCAGCGTCAGCACGTCCGCCAGCGCCTGACAAGGGTGGCAGAGGTCGGTCAGTCCGTTGACCACCGGAATCGCCCGGACCGCCGCGGGTGGCGAGCAAAACGCCGCCAGCTTCTCCGCCCGACCTTGCTCGAACGTCCGGATCACCAGCCCGTCGACCATTCCGGCCAGCACCCTGGCGACGTCCTCGGTGGGCTCGCGGGTGTCCAAACCGACCTCGTCGTTCCGCAGAACCAAAGCTTCGCCGCCGAGCTGAGTGACCGCCACCGAGAACGACACCCGCGTCCGCAGCGACGGCTTCTCGAAGATCATCGCCAGCGTTTTACCAGCCAGCAGCGGAGCGTTTCGACCCGTCGCCAGCAGCTCGGACTTGAGCTTGGCGGCGAGGTCGAGGGTGGCGTGGAGCTTCTCGGCGGGCCAGTCGGAGAGCTGGAGGAAGTGGTGCAGTGGAGCGTAGTTCATTGACCTTGCCCGGTTGGGGAAAGGGCGAGTCTAGACGAACTGGGGCGGGGGTGAAAGCGAGCCACGCGGCGGCGTAAGGCCTTGAGGCACGGAGACACGGAGCGGGAATGGAGAAATGCGTTTTAACCGCAGAGAACAGAGCTGGGATTTTGGGGGGGTAGATCACTCGGCACGGAGACATGGGGAAGGGAGAGGGGGAGGGAGAGAATGGATTCGGGATTCTCATGAATGTCTTTAATATTATTACAACGTTCATTCCTCCCTGCACATTTCTCCGTGTCTCCGTGCCTCAAGCCGGTACCGCGGCGGGTGTTGATCCGATTGACTCCGTTAGAGCGTGATTTCGGTACCGATGCCGGCTTCGGTGTAGATTTCCAGGAGGAGGGCGTGGGGGATTCGGCCGTCGATGATGTGGGCTTTGGGGACTCCGCCTTGGAGGGCGGTTTGGCAGGCTTCGACTTTGGGTAGCATTCCAGCCGAGATGGCTCCGGACTTCACCATGTCGTCGATTTGTCCGACGGTGAGTGACGAGATTCGGGATTCTGGGTCTGCGACGTTGGCGCGAATTCCGTGTGTGTCGGAGACGACGACGAGTTTTTCGGCTCGGACGGCGGCGGCGACGGCTCCGGCTGCGGTGTCGGCGTTGACGTTGAGTCGGCCGCCGGCGGGGTCTCGGGCGATGGTTGCGATGCAGGGGATGGAGTCGGCTTGGACGAGGAGTTGGAGGAGTCGGGCGTTGACGTGCTTGACGTCGCCGACGAATCCGAGGTCGACGCGGCGGGTGCCGCCGGTGGTGGAGTTTTCGTCGGGGACGGTGAGGAAAGTTTTTTCGGCGAAGAGGACGGTGCTGGAGAGGGAGTGGAGGCCCATGGCTTCGCAGCCCTGGGCGGAGATGAAGTTGACGATGAATCGATTGATTTGGTTGCAGAGGACGTGCTCGGCGATGGCGAGGGTGCGTTCGTCGGTGTATCGGCGGCCCATGACCATTTGGGGTGTGAGGCCGGCTTTGGTCATGGCGTCGTTGATGGCTTTTCCGCCGCCGTGGACGAGGATCGGCTGGATGCCGACGTAGTTCATGAAGACGATGTCGGTGAGGATGTTGGTGAGGGCTTTGTCGTCGTCCATGATCGAGCCGCCGATTTTGACGACGACGGTTTTGTCGTGGAAGCGTTGGATGTAGGAGAGGGCTTCGACTAGTCCGGCTGCTTTGGCGATGGCTTGTTCGAGCATGGGGGGGTAGTAGTTGGTGGTTGGTGGTGAGTTGTTGGTGGTTGGTACTTGGTTACTTCAGGAATTGAAGACTGTGTGGCGGGGGGGAGGAAAGGGGGGGAGGGGATTTGGAGGGGACGAGGATCCATTGAGCAGGAGCGATTATCAAGTAGCCTGCTAGTTTAGGAGAGGTTTGGGGCGGGTGACGCGGGTGAGGGTGGGGGAGAGTAGGGAGAGGAGCAGGAGTGCGGCCAGGGGGCCGGTTTGGGTGGAGAAGTAGAGTTGGGCGGCGGCTGCGGAGGTGCCGAGGAGGGCGGCGTAGAGGATTCGGCCGCGACGGTTGGTGGGGGCGGAGGCGTGGTCGGTGGCGAGGAAGAAGGCGGTGAAGACGAGCGGGCCGGCTGCGATTTGGTAGAAGGCGAAGGTGGCCAGAGTTTCCCAGGAGACGCCCTGCTCGCGGAACGCCATCCACCGCCACGCCGGGCCGGTGCTGGTGATGACCACCGGAAGTCGCAGGAAGAAGAACGCGGTAAACGCGGTGATCAGTACGATCAGCGGAATGCGCCAGTCGGCCCCGCCGCGGTAGAGCAGCGTCAGCCCGGCGAAGAGCACGGCGACGGTCGAGGTCAAACCTATCGTCCCGGGGTGGCCGCCGACGATCAGGTCTTCCAGCGGGGGTAGGCGGTCGCGGAGCAGTGATTCCAGCGACAGCCAGATGCCGTCGGGGGAGGGGGATCCCCTCATGAACGCCGTGAGTCGGGACGAAACGGGCTCGGTGCGAAACGCATCGAGGCTGTTTTCGGGCAGTACCAAAGTGAGGTGCGGGTCGGCTGAGGATTCGTGCGGCGAGGCCACAGCCGAGAGGAGATTGCCGGTGAGCAGGTGCGGGCGAACGAGGACATTGGTCGGCGTGAGCTGGGTGGGGAAAAGAATTAGCAAGGCGAGTGCCGAGGCGGCGACGGGGTGGAGTCTGGAGCCGACTCCGCCGAGAAGCCAGTAGAAAAATGCCAGCGTGAACCCGGCCGCCACCAGCAACGGCCACGCCGCCCCGGGCCCGACGGAGTACCACGGGTTCGACGCGGAGAATAGCTCGGCGGGCATGAGGCACGCCAGCAGCCCGGCCAGAAGCGTCGCATGGGTGTAGTGCAGGGACCGCCCCCGCTGGCCGACCAGTCGCCACAGAGACACCGCGACCAGGGTGGAGACGACGACCGTGGCGAACGCGGCGGGGGCACGCCAGCCGAGGAAGAAGGTACCGGCTGCGAGCATGGGGAGAAGGGATGGAAGCAGCCAGCCATACAAAGCCCGGAGCGAGACGCCACAGTGCGTGGGGGTGGGGTGGTGGTCAGTGAGTACCGGAGAGGGAACCAGCGGCGGGTCGGAGGGGTCGTAGGTGTCGGGGGATTCGGGGAGGGCGTCATGGAGAGTCATGAATGCCCCCTTGGGAGAAGCTCGAAATCCGAAATCCGAAGAAGATCGAAGTTGGAAGACCGGAGAACGAATAACGAAGGAGATCGAAGTTGGGGGATCGAAGCTTCAAACTCGAAATCCGAAGAAGCTCGAAGGATCGAACTTCACAGTTGTAGCGGGGTGTGGGTACGCCTGGCCGGCAATCAACGGATCGTTTCACCCGAGTGCACACTTTCACTCGCCTGGGTGCGAGGGACGGCCCATTGCACTTCAAACAGCCTGAAACCCGGAATCTTCGAGCTTCCGGGTTCGATCTTCTTCGGATCGCGGATTTGGGGTTTCGAGCTTGCCTTCCCATCACCCTTCTTCCTTCCTGATAAAGCTTCGCAGTGCAGCCAGCAGCGGCAGTCTCGACGGGCAGACGTACTGGCAGAGGCCGCACTCGATGCAAGCGGAGACGCCGGCTGAGGTGGCGAGGTGGGGCAGGTTGAGTTGGGCGGCTTCGAGGACGGCGGCGGGGTTGACGCGGGTGGGGCAGGCTTCGACGCACCATCCGCAGCGGATGCACGGGTCGGGCGGGGTCGGGGCGGGCGGCGTCAGGATGTGGAGGTACAGGTCGGACGGGGACAGTACCGCGGTGCGGGGCGAAATTCGCTCCTGGAGCACGTCGCCGGTGCGAAGCTCGAAAGGGGTGGAGCTCGGGATCTCCAAGGCGGCGAAGAGGTGGAGGACGGGGGTGCCGACGGGGGTGCGGAGGAGGTAGGTCTTGCGGTGGCGGTGGTCGAAGAGGCCGAGGGGGATATGGGTGAGCGGCTGGTCGTGTCGGGCGACGCGGCCGACGGCGGCAGCGGCGGGGGTATCGACGAGCACAACGCCACGGGCGGTGGGCAGCGAGGCGGGAGAGAGCTTGCGACCCAAGAGGCGGGAGATGAGCAGCGAGGACTCCGCACGGGGGTAGTGGTTGGCGAAGGTGACGACGCGGGTGGTGAGGGGGAAACCGGTGGTGGCGGCGAGGCGGGCGGCTTCGGCGGCGAGGCGGGTGAGCTCGCGTTTGGCCCGGTCGTGGACGGTGGGCTCGAGGGCGATGAGCAGGATCTTGGCGGACTTGTATCGGGCGAGGAGAATGGCTCCGGCGATGACATCGGGGGAGGATTCGTCGGCGACACCGGCGGCGACGCCGAGGTGGGCGTCTGGGTCGAGGGCGGTGACGAGGATGGTGTCGACGGGGGTGGGGTCGGCGAGCTGGGCGAAGAGGTCGGGGGAGGTGGGGCGGGAGATGGCTAGGTTGGCGGCGGCGAGGGTTGCCGGCCAGAGGGCGCGGCGGTCGGGCGGGGCGGTGAGGAGTTCGAGGATTTGCTCGGAGAAGGGCTTGGATGTGATGCGGGGGGCGGTGTCGTGCTGGAACGGGGTGGGTTGTAGGACGATTGCGGTGACGGACTGGCCGGAGGTGAGCTTGGCGGGGCGTTCACCGAGGACGGTGGCGGCGACGGGGGCACGGGGAGTGGGGTAAGAGCCGGTGCGATGCGGGTCACGCAAGAGAGATTCGCCGGGGCGAACGACGGTCCCGGCGGCCACCGAGCGCGGCGAGGGGTCGTGCCCGGGCGTGAGCGGGACGAGCAGCTCAGGCGGGAGGGAGAGGGATCGGAGTTCGGAGGGCATGGGGGGGGAGGGGGGAGGAGGCAATGACAAACAGACAGATTGACAGAGAGACAGAACGAAAGAAAGGCCTAGGGAGGAAGCCGGTGGGGTCGGTGACTTGCCCAAAAGATTATAGGTGGGGGAGGTTGTGTTTTTTGAGGAGGTTGGTGAGGGCTTGGGTGGCGGTGGTGAAGAGGGCGGGGCCGGAGAAGCCGGAGAAGGGGCCGTGGGCGGCGAGGTGGGGCTCGAGGGTGAGGAAGCCCTCATAGCCGGAGCGGGCGAGGTCGAGGAGGATGGGTTCGATTTGGCCGTCGCCCTCGCCGGCTGGGACAACCTTGCCACTGCACTGGAGCGCGTCTTTGATGTGAATGTGGGCGGAGAAGGGCTTGAGGGCGGGCCAGTTGTCGAGGGGTTTTTCACCGGCTTGGACGAAGTTGGCGAAGTCAAAGGCCATGCGTAGGCGGGGGTGGTTGAGGGAGGTCATGAGGTCGAGGCAGGCGGCGAGTTTCTCGCCGTAGATGTGGGCTTCGTTTTCGTGGACGAGGTTGATCTGGCGGTTGCCGAGATAGTCGAGTTTGGCGTGGAAGCGGCGGAGAACCTCGGCGCGGTGGTCGAGCACGGTGCCGGGGGAGTTTTTGGGATTGAAGTACGAGAAGATCCGGATGAGCGGCGCGTTGAAATACTCAGCCAGTGCGACGGCGGTTTTGTACCGCTCGAAGTGGCCGCCCTCGCCCTCCCAGGGATGGTCGATGGGGACCTTGCCGATGGGCGAGCCGATGGCTGCGACGGTCATGCTGGCTTCGGCGAGGCGGGACTTGATCTCGAGCTGAAGTTCCGGAGGGAAGTCCAGGACGTTCTTGCCATACACCCCGCGCAGCTCGATATGGCGGATGCGGAGGTCGCGGAGCACGCGGATCTGCTCGGGAAGGTCGGGCGAGATTTCATCGGCGAATGCGGCAAGGTGGAACATGGGGGGAGTTTAGTGTGCGGGGGGCGCGGGGGGAAGATGAACCACCCGCCGGGGTGCCACGTCAAGGCGCGGAGGCACGGAGGAACAACGGTGTGGAAGGAGAGAAATGGGCGAAGGCTTGAATGATGACGATTAGTATTATTGCACTTTCTTTGATCTCCGTGCGCATTTTCGAGCGCGGCCGTATTGCCAGTCGGTATACTTGCGGGTAGTCATCCGATTGCCGCGAGCCTCAGCAACCCGGTGGGTTCCCGCCGGAGGCGCGGCGTAAGACCGCAGGGAGGAGACGAGGGAGAAAGCGATCGCGGGGATCGGGTTTCATCCCACTGTAGTTTGAACTTTGCCGTGTGTATTATTCCTCGTCTTATTGCCTCATTGCCTCATCTCCCCCCTACCATGGAATGATGTCTTCCACCCCCGTTCAGGTCCGACGCGTAGCCCGCGAGACATCGCGACGGGCCGAGCTCGCTGCAGACCTAGCGCTCGCGCGTAAAATCGCCATCCTGCTCGACTCGCAGTTCAGGATTTTTGGTATTCGCATCGGAATTGATCCGATCATCGGCTTGATCCCAGCCATTGGCGACCTCATCAGTGCGCTCGTCGGATCGTATCTGGTCTACATCGCTTACAAGCATCGTCTGGGGAGGTGGACGATCGCCGCCATGGTCGGCAACCTCGCCTTTGACCTCCTTGTCGGCTCCGTCCCCGCGCTCGGCGACGTCTTTGATGTTGCCTTCAAGGCGCACCTGCGAAACCTTCAAATCCTCGAGAAAGCCGCCGGCAAAATCTAATCGCCCGCCAATCCGATTGCCCCTCGCTTCCAAGGGCCTCCGAAAATACAATGTGCCGATGACCCACTCCAGCCGTACATCCTCCCGCCGTTCCCCCCCACTCACCTGGCCGCTCGCCGCCGTGCTCTCCGCAACGCTCGCCGCTTCACTCGCCCTTGCCGGGTCGGGACTCGTCAAAACCCGCGACGGCGCGACCTTCGCGGGAGAGATCTCCGAAGCCAACCAGATGGTCATCGTCAAGGACAAACGCGGAATCGAAACCCGCATCCCCCGCGAAAACGTCACCTCCATCGAGCTCCGCCAGGATCCCGAACTCGAATTCAACTCCCGCTACAAACAGCTCGCCGAGGGCGACGTCGAGGAGCGCGTCAAGCTCGCGCAATATGCTTTCGAGCAGCGCCGCCCCGACCTCGCCCGCAGAGTCCTGCTCGAAGCCCTCGCCATCGACCCCAACCACCCCCTGGCCACACGGCTCTACGACGTCGCAAAGTCCCAGATCCAGCTCGATCGCCGCGCGACGGCGACCCCGCCACTCTCGCCCCTCGCCTCGACCCAATCCCCCCGCCCCGCTGCACCACCGGCCAATCCACCGGCCCCGGCGCCCTCCCCGCCTCCCGCCCCACCCGCCGCTGCCGCCCCGCCCCAAACCACCGCCAGAGCCGAACGCCCCCTTCTAACCCCCGAGCAGATTAACACCATCAGACAGTTCGAAATCCGCGAGGGCGAAACCGGCGTCAACTTCAAATTCGACAACGACGTCGAACGCCGCTTCGCCCAAGCCCGCGGATTGACCGTCGCCTCCCTGCGTCAACGCACGCCCCTCGAACGCTTCAAACTTATCCGCGACTCCAAGGACCGCGACGCACTCGCCGACGTCAAAATCCTCCGAGACCCCGCGTCGCTCCTGGAGTTCCGTACGAAGATCCAGCCCCGCCTCCTCGCCGGATGCGCCTCCTCCGGCTGCCACGGCGGCGACGACGCCGGAGCCTTCTTCCTCCATAACCCCGCCACCAACGAAGCCGACACCTACACCAACTTCTACGTCCTGGCCACCTCCCGATACCCCGTCACCAACGCCGCCGGAAAACGCCAGCAACTCCGCACCGTCGACCGCACCACCCCCGAGCAATCCCTCCTCCTGCAGTTCTCCCTCCCCGGCGACGTCGGGAGGTTTCCCCACCCGCCCGTCCCCAATTTCAAACCCGCCTTCCGCTCGGCCGACAACGAGGGCTTCCGCCTGCTCCAGAGCTGGATCTTAAACACACTCTCCCCCATCGAGCCCGACTACGGCTTCCGGTTCTCGATCAACCCCTCGGCCCCCGTCCCCCCCGCCGCCTCCCAGCCCACCCCCACGCCCGCCCTCAACACCCCCCCCGTCAACCCGCCCACCACCCCCCGGTAATCCGTGACGCCCCTTCAATACCTCCTGATCGTCTCCGGCATCCTCGCCGTCTCGCTCGTCTGCGTCGCAGCCCTCGCCTTGCTCCGCGCCAAACGCCTCGCGGCCGTCGCCCGAGCCGCCAACCTGCAATTCTCCCGCCCAGACCGCTTCGACCTCTCACGCCGCGTCGCCCTCCGCCTGGGCGACTGCGGCGTCTTCGGCGCTGCCGAGGTCGTCGTCCGAGACGTCATGTACGCCACCACCCCCGCCGGATTGCTCTGCGTCATGACCGCCTCCTTCACCCTCGGCACGGTCGGACACCGCCGCCAAGTCCGCCGAGTCTGCGCCGCCCTTGACCGCCCCACCCGCGAGCTCGAACCCTTCACCCTCCTCCCCTCCGACCCCTCCCCCGTCACGTACATCCTCGCCCTTGCCGAACTCCGCCAAAAACTCGCCGCCCCTGAATCGACGGAACCCGACGCAGCAGGCCGGCGCCGGTTTCCATTGTCTCCAGTTCAATCCGACCCAAAAACTACCTCGGCGTGATCATCACGAACCGCGATCCCTGGCTGTTTGTCACGTTCAACCGTACGCCCTTGGTCGCGTCGGCTGCCCGCAGCACTTCGGCCGCCTCCGCCGCCGTGGCCACCGGCTTGCCGTTGACCCGCGTGATTACGTCGCCCTGTCGCAGCCCCGCGTTAAACGGCGCCGACCCCGGTACAACTTCCTCGATCACCGCGCCGTTCTCCACGCCCTCCACACCGATCCGCCGACCCACGTTCTCGTTGAAGTTCCGCAGCGTCAGTCCCTGCACGAACTCCCCAGCCGACTGCCTCGGCTCGTTCCGCTGCCCCGGGCTCCCACGGAACGCTGCCATCGCGTCCGGCTGCTCGCCGACCTTGACCTCGACGTCCGCGTCCTTCCCCTCGCGGAAGACGCGCATCTTCAGCGCCGTACCCGGCTTGGTCGCAGCCACGCGCTCGCGGAGGTCCTTCATTGAACGAACTTCTTTGCCCTCGATCACGGTGATGATGTCGCCCGGCTGGAGCACGCCGAACGCCGGAGCGTCCCTGCCGACCTCGCCGACGAACACGCCGGACTGGCCCTTAAACCCCGTCGCCGCCACAACATTTCGCGTCCGCTCGTCTTGATCGGACACGTCGGCGATCTGCACGCCGAGGTAACCACGCTGGACCTTCCCGTCGGTCTTGAGCGTCTCGAACACCGGCCGGGCGATCTTCGACGGCACCGCAAAACCAAGCCCGTTGAAGCTCCCCGTCCGCGACGCGATGGCCGTGTTGATCCCGATCACCTCGCCCCGCGTGTTCACCAGCGGCCCGCCCGAGTTGCCCGGGTTGATCGCCGCGTCCACCTGAATGAAGTCCTCCACCCCCAGGTTGCCCAGAATCCCCACCTGACGGTTCAGCGCCGAAACGATCCCAGCCGTCATCGACCCCACGTATCCAAACGGGCTGCCAAACGCGAGCACCCAGTCCCCCTTCTCCAACCCGGTCGACTCGCCCCAGTTGGCTGCGATGAGCTTGTCCGCGCGGATCCGAACGACAGCCAGATCCGTCCGAGGGTCTGTCCCGACGACCTTCGCGTCGGGGATGATCCGCCCGTCGCTCAGCGTCACCTTCACAGAATTGGCGTTGGCGACGACGTGGTTGTTGGTAAGTATAAACGCACCATCCCCCGAGACTTCGAGGATCACCCCCGACCCAGTGCCCATCGCCATTCCCCCGCCGCCCCCCCCGCCGCCCTGATCAGGTCCGGCCATGTCCGGCGGCAGAAACCGCTCGATACCACCCACCGCAGGCACGACCGACCGCGTCTCGATGGAAACCACCGACGGCTCGACGGCACGCGAGACGGTTTTGAAGACGGTAGAGAGGTCTTGCACCGAAGCTAGATTTTGCTTGGCGTCCACCACCTCCTTCTGAACCCGGGCAAAACTCACCTCCGAGATCGCCGTCTGGGCCAACGCGCCGCCCGCCAACGCACAACCACCAACTACAGCCAACATCAACACGGAACGGGTCCAACTCTTCATAAGTTATCCTCCACTAACATGACCGATTTCCAGCCTGTGTATGTACGAAATGGGGGTGCTCTGGTTTAGTCAAACATGTGTTTTCCCGATCACTTGTTCTTGCTCAACGCCGTTTTTACCCCGTACTCATGCTCCGGCCCGGGGTAGGCCCCGGAGTGGATGTTCTCAACCCATGATTCCAGTGCACCGCGGATCTGGGGGGACACATCGCCGCCGCCGGGGACGAACTTGGGGCGATGGCCGGACAGGCCGAGAAGGTCGTGGGTCACCACCACGTGGGCGTGGCACGCCGGGCCTGCGCCGCAGCCGATGACCGGAACGCTGACGGCTTCGACAACCCGCCGCGCCGCGTCGGAGGGGACGGCTTCCAGAAGCAGTGCGACCGCGCCGGCGCGTTCACACCGCTGGGCGAGGGCGACCATCTCTTCTTGTTCGCCCTCGGTGCGGGCTTGGGTGCGGTAGCCGCCCAGGACGCCCACGGCCTGGGGGCGCAGGCCCAGATGGGCGATGACTCCGACGCCACCGGCTGCGGCGCGTTCGATGACGGGCAGGTGCATGTCGGAAACCTCCAGTTTGACCGCGTCACAGCCGGTTCGTTTGATCATGCGAACGATGTTGCCAACGCCCTGCTCGGTGGAGGCGTGGTAGCTACCGAAGGGCATGTCGGCGACGAGGAAGGCTTGGGGGTGGCCCCGGCGAACGGCTGAGGTGATGTCGATGAGGAATCGCAGAGAGACGGGGAGGGTGGAGTCGTACCCGAGGATCACCGAGGCCGCCGAGTCGCCTACGAGGAGGCCGGGAACTCCGGCGTCGCGCATGAGCTTGGCGGAGGTGAAGTCGTAGCACGTGAGGAAGGGCATGGCTGGCCCGCGCGACCGGGCGAGGCGGAGGTCTTCGATCGTGAAGCGTCGGGTAGGAGAGGGATGTTGGCTCACGATGGAATAATACGCTTGTTTCGGGCAACAATGAGGGTGATCAGAAGTGATTTGCGAAACCTTGGCGAGAGCGGTGCGACATGAAGCGGAAAAAAGGCATTATTATTGGAATGGCTGTGCTTCTGGTGGGTGGCGCGGGCGCGTGGGGGCTGTTGCAGATGCGTACGCCCACGCCGACGGGGGATGTGACGGCAGTGGCGAAGTACATCGCGACGGACAAATTCGCGGCGTTGCCATCGGACAAGCAGAAGGCATATATCGACGAGCTGATGAAGAACCGGGAGGCGATGGACAAGATGGATCCCGAGGTGCGTCGGGCGGCTTGGGAGGCGGCGCGTGACATCCGCGAGCAGCAGGAACTGCGCGATTACATGAAGGCTTCGCCCGAAGAGCGGAAGAAGCAGCTCGACGAGCGCATCAAAGTCGAAGAGGAGCGTCGGAAGGAGTGGGAGAAGCGCCGGGCGGAACGCGAGGCAACCGGTGGCGAGAACCGCGCGGGACAAGGCCGACCCGAAGGCGGCAATCGAGGTGGGCCGGGTGGGCGTGGGTCGCCGGAGCGGCAGAAGGCGCGGTTGGAGAACCGTGATCCCGGGATGCGTGCGGCATCGGCGCAATATCGTGCGGACATGGCGGCGCGGCGTGCGGAACTGGGGCTACCGGGCGGTGGTGGCGGTCGCGGGCCGAGGTAGGACGAACGCGAACTATGCGGTGGCCGCGTTGAGCTCGACGAAAACGCGGGCGAGGTCGGCACGCTGAAAATGCGCGTTGAGTCCGGAAGGGTTGGGAAGGATCCAGAGCGCCGCGCCGGCGAGTGGGGTTGCTTGGAACCCGAGCTGCGCACGGGGAAGGGCGAAGGCGCCGCGGTAGGCGGTGATGCCCAGAATGGCGACGGCGCGGGGGCGGTAACTGCGGACCTTGTCGAGAAGTGAGCCGCCACCGGCGAGGAGCTCGGAGCTAGAGAGCTCATCGGCCCGGGCCGATGCGCGGGGGACGATGTTGGTGATACCCAACCCGAGCGGCAGCAGCTCGAACTGGTCGTGGGGGGAGAAGAGCCGCGGGGTCAAGCCGCCATCGTGCAGCGCGGGCCAGAA
>JBBRUM010000052.1:0-12896 GCA_038247815.1 Tepidisphaerales bacterium
ACGGGTTGTGGCGGCGGAGCGCGTCGCTGAACTGAAGTTGGGCACGGGCGAGGGCGGCGCGCACGCCGACCCTGCCCGGGCCTCCGTCACCGGCTTGGCCGGGAGAGAAGACATGGTCCTTGGGACCTCCTGCGGTATGAAGTATGAAACAGGTCTGCGCGGCGCCCCGGAGCCCACCACACCGGTCCGCATGGCCCGGACTACGTCGGCGACCCGATGAATGCGCCCATGATTGTGCGCACGGCGGCGACTTAATGCAATCGAAATCTGGAGATTATTTCGCCCTGCCTCGGCACCCCAGCACCGGACATAAAAGTGCGGGTCGGACGATGTTCGTCCGACCCGCGGGGCTTGACTGTGAAACTTGGATTCGACTACCGGCGACGACGCGCCAGAATGAGGGCGGCCGGGGCGAGCAAGCCGACGGCGGCTGGCTCGGGGATCACGGCGGTGTGGTAGCACACCGAGTCGATCCCGATGAAGTTGCTGTTCTCGCCGAGGGGGCCGCCGTTGGGCACCTCGTAGTTGAACGCGAAGCGGCCCTCGAGCGTGGTCGGCGCCCAGTCGACGTTGATCACGTACATGGTCCACTCGCCGGGATAACCCGAGGCAAAGAGCTCGGGGTTGATCGTCAGAACCCGGTTGACCGCCGGGAAGTCGATCGCATCGACGCTCGGGCCGGCGACGGAGAACACCACGTGGAGCCGGTCGGCGAATGAGCTCTGTGATACGGTGCGGGTCCAGAACTTGATCGAGTCGCCGTTATCGAAGGTGACGACGGGGCTCATGAAGAAGGCGTTGATGTCGGAAGTGCCCGATCCGTTCCGGAAGTTCATCGCGGCGTTGAAGTCGCCCTCTTGGGCAAGGAAGGGGGCGCTGGGGCCTCCGGACTCGAAAACGCCGGTCGAGCCGATAGGAGCGGAGAGGTTCACCGCGTGCCAGTTGCCGGAGGCGAGGCTGATCAGCTCGCCCGGGGCGGCCTGGTTGGAAAGCGTGCCACTGGGCAAGCCGGTTTCAAAGTCCTCGCAGAATGAATCCAACGCCGGCGGCGGAAGAAACGCACTCGCCGACGACCCGGCAAGCAGGAGCGTAGCCGACGACACCAGACCAAGCACCGCGACACATTTGATGGAACCGAGCATATTCAACTCTCCGGGGTGATTCGCCTAGAAGCCGACCCGACATTCGAGCCAACTGCGACGACACCACAAGACTGCCCCATCAACCCGACCCGGGCGGACATTCGGCGCGGGTGCCGGCGTCCAATAAGTGCCGCCAGCGTGGAACTGGGAAAGACGCGCCCGGCTGGAGGGGGCTCCGCGACGGCAAGGGTCCGATAACACACCAGGTAAACGGCACTTATGACGAAAGTCACGTGTCCGATCGCCGCGAAGTAACGGGCGCAGCCGCCCCGGGGGCCTCCGGGGTGAACATGAACCCAGATACATTTTTGACGCAGTCGGATGCGGGCGGAGTAGTCCCTTGTCCCATCTGCGCTTCCGGCTAGAATCCGCCCCCCCGGATGGAAGCACTGTCCGGCGGTGCTCCAGTTGAGACTTTCCACCCAAGAAGAGGACCCATGCCCGCCACCGGCAAGATCACCCAGGTCATCGGCTCGACCTTCGACGCAGAGTTCCCTGAAGATCAGCTCCCGAAAATCTACTCGGCCGTCAAAA
Source organism: Tepidisphaerales bacterium (assembly GCA_038247815.1). Taxonomy (GTDB): domain Bacteria; phylum Planctomycetota; class Phycisphaerae; order Tepidisphaerales; family Tepidisphaeraceae; genus JBBRUM01. The sequence continues at coordinate 1,677 of JBBRUM010000052.1, forward strand.
TCGACTTCACGGACCCGCTCACCGGCAAGCCCGCCAAGCTCACCGGCGAAGTCCAGCAGCACCTCGGCGGGGGCAAGGTCCGCGCCGTCGCCCTCGGGTCCACCGACGGACTCGCCCGCGGAATGGCCGTCGTCGACACCGGGGCGTCGCTGTCCGTGCCCGTCGGGAAGGAGACGCTCGGGCGGGTCTTCAACCTCCTCGGCGAGCCCATCGACGAACGCGGCCCGGTCAACGCAACCGCCTACCGCCCCATTCACCGCGAGCCCCCCGAGTTCAACGACCTCGCCCCCAAAGCCGAGGTGTTCGAAACCGGGATCAAGGTCATCGACCTGCTCACCCCGTTCCTCCGCGGCGGCAAGGCCGGCTTGTTCGGCGGTGCGGGGCTGGGTAAGACCGTCGTGATTCAAGAGCTCATCGCCCGCATCGCCCAGCAGCACGGCGGCTATTCCGTGTTCGCAGGCGTCGGCGAGCGCACCCGCGAGGGCACCGACCTTTGGCTGGAAATGCAGGAAGCCGAGATCGGCAAGACCGGCAAGCACGTCATCGACCAAACCGTCATGGTGTTCGGCCAGATGAACGAACCCCCGGGCAGTCGTCTCCGCGTCGCCCTCTCGGCGCTGACCATGGCCGAGTATTTCCGCGACGAAACCGGCGCCGACACGCTCCTGTTCATCGACAACATCTTCCGGTTCACCCAAGCGGGTTCGGAAGTGTCGGCGCTGCTGGGCCGTATGCCCTCGGCTGTGGGTTACCAGCCGACCCTCGCCACCGAGATGGGCGCCCTGCAAGAACGCATCACCTCGACCAAGAATGGTGCCATCACCTCCGTGCAAGCCGTTTACGTGCCGGCTGACGACCCGACCGACCCCGCCCCCGCCAACGCCTTCGCCCACTTGGACGCGTTCATCTACCTCGAACGCTCCATCGCCTCGAAGGGCATCTACCCCGCCGTCGACCCGCTGGCCTCGGCTAGCCGTGCTCTGGACCCCCAAATCGTCGGCGAAGACCATTACCGCGTCGCCCGCAAGGTACAGAACATGCTCCAGCGGTACCGCGACCTACAAGACATCATCGCCATCCTCGGCGTCGACGAACTTTCGGAAGAAGACAAACTCATCGTCTCCCGAGCCCGCAAGATCGAACGCTTTTTCTCCCAGCCGTTCTACGTCGCCGAACAGTTCACCGGCTTCCCGGGCATCTACACCCCGATCAAAGACACCCTCGAGAGCTTCGAAGCCATCTGCGACGGCAAGGTCGACGAGATCCCCGAAGGCGCGTTCCTGTATGTCGGCGGGCTGGAGTCGGCCAGGGCGAAGGCCGCGAAGATGAAGTGATTGCCTCAACCGTCTTGAACAACCAATGGGGTGGCCGAGAAGTCGGCCACCCCATTCTGTTTCTACTCCGCGAACGCAAATCGCGGCGTCTGGGGGAGGGCGTTGGGCGGAGTCAGACTCGGCCGGCGCAGCGCGGGAAGCGCCGGATGCCGGAAGGTCGAAAGGGCAGCCGACGCCCGGGCAAGGTTCAGCGACGTTAACGCCGCCGGGACGTGTGTCAGGTGGTGCAATACCAACGCAGAGGCGAGCTCATCGGCTTCGGCGCGGCGGATCGGAATCAGCGGCCAAAGGCCTGACTCCTTCTGCAAGGCCTGCAAGTACGCCAGCCCGCGGCAGATAGCTTCCCCTTGACCACGCGCGGTCGAAAGGGCCCGAAGCGCCAGTGCGGTCGTCGGGGCGTCCGCCCAGCCGCCGTCGGCGTCCTGTGAGGTCAGCAGCACATGCAACAGCTGACGGGCCAGCGGGTGATGGGCTTGAGAGAGCTCATCTAAACGCACCAAGGCCAGCGCTGCACAGGGAACTTTCTTGCCGCAGTCCAAGAGAGTGCGGGCGGAGAGCTCGGCCCTGCCGGCGAGAAGTTCGCGGGCGAGGCGGGGGTAATCGGCTGAGGTGAAGAGCTTGTCGATTTGGCGAATGGTCAGCATGTTTGGCTCCGTTCGGGGTTTGTTACGACCGAATGGTATCCTAACTCCGCCGACAAGGGAAGCGCTCTGTACGGTAATGGTTCGGTACTGACAACAGTGTGTCAGTGGGGGAAAATGCCGGAAGTCAGAAATCAGATGTCAGATGCATGGGGCTGACCTGAGATCGAAGATCGTGATTAGAGGGGGGCCTTCGTCTGACTGTGACTGGAAGTGTAGCCAGCACATCGGCATGGCCGAGGTGGCCGCGGGGCTGGATGGGGCGGGTTTTCAGTAGTCGCCAGTCAACGAACTCGACGGTTACTAGCCCTTAGGCGTAAACGTCAACTTGGCCGCCCTTGCCGGTGGCGGCGGCGGATAGTGCATCGGAACTGCCGGCCTTGCCGACATTCGACGCCTGTTCGATCAGCGCCACCATCGCTTCGCCTTGCTGCTTGGCGGCGGACAGCGTCTTGCGCTGCACTGCGATGCTTACATCTGTCGCCAGCTGACTTTGCGACAAACTCGAGGCTACATTCGCGATGGCCATGGTGTTGTCATCGGCCATCGCCGCACCCGTCTTGACAAATTTTCTACTTGACCCTTGCCCATCGTTAGGTTAATGTCCGATAGAACATCTTACGAACCCTTCCTCCCGTCACCGCTTTTGGAGACCTCGGCCATGAACCTGACCCCCCGCCAGCTCGACGTACTCGTCGCCATACGCAATTACCGCCACATCCACGGGTATAGCCCGACGATGCAGGAGCTTGCCGACCAGCTTGGTACGAGCAAAGTCACGATTTTCGAGCACGTCGGAGCCTTGGAGCGGAAGCGCGTTCTCCGCCGTGATAAGCACAAGGCCCGCTCATTGGAAGTCGTCGCCGACACCCTTCCGGACGAGGAGCGGGCGACCAAATTGCCGTTGCTGGGCAACATTGCGGCTGGTTCCCCCATCGAAGCCGTCGAGAACCGCGAAGAGATCGACCTTGAGACACTGTTTGCGTCAAAGCAAGGCGTCTACGTGCTCCGTGTGCGTGGCGAATCGATGATCGACGATCACCTTTGCGACGGCGACTTCGTCGTCATCGAGCGCCGGGAAAACCCCAAGAACGGCGAGCAGGTCGTCGCTCTCCTGGACACCGGCGAAGCCACACTCAAACGCTTTTACCGCGAGGGCTCGAACATCCGCCTCCAGCCCGCCAACAACTCGATGGAACCCCGCGTCGTCGCTGCCGACCGCGTCCGAGTCCAAGGCGTCGTCATCGGCGTGCTCCGCAGCTACGCCAACTAGCTCCGCCATCGGCGGAGCGTTTGAGCATTGACCGTTCTTTGACATTCCGCCCCCGTGTCGGCCGAAGTAGGCGCGATGCGGGGGAGATTGGATGTGGTCCCGCACCTGCGATGTCGGTTTGTCGCGCGGTTGCGATCGGTGGGTTATTCCACCGTGACCGACTTTGCGAGGTTTCTCGGCTTATCGACGTTACAGCCGCGGAGGACGGCGGCGTGATAGGCGAGGAGTTGGAGGGGGACGACGGTGAGCAGCGGCTGTAGGGGTTCGAGGGTGTGGGGTACTTCGATGACGTGGTCGGAGTAGCGGTGGATGTGGGAGTCTCCCTCGGTGGCGACGACGAGGATTCGACCGCCGCGTGCGCGGACTTCCTCTATGTTGGAGATGACTTTTTCGTACTGCGACCCCTGGGTGGCGACAAAGACGACGGGCATTCCTTCGTTGATCAGAGCGATGGGGCCGTGCTTCATTTCGGCTGCGGGCATCCCTTCGGCGTGGATGTAGGAGATTTCCTTGAGTTTGAGGGCGCCTTCGAGGGCGACGGGGTAGTGGTATCCGCGGCCGAGGAACAGCCAGTTTTCGCGGTCGATGAAGTGTGACGCGAAGTCGCGGATTTGCTCCGAGTGCCGTAGCACTTGCGTGATCTGGTCGGGAATTGCGAGGAGGGCTTCGATCATTTCGTGCGTCTGGGTTTGCGACATGAACCGGCGACGTCCGAGGTACAGAGAGAGGAGGGTGAGGCAGACGCACTGGCAGGTGAAGGCTTTGGTGGAGGCGACGCCGATTTCCGGGCCGGCGTGGAGGTAGATACCGCCGTCGGTTTCGCGGGCGATGGTGGACCCGACGACGTTGACGATGCCCAGGGCGAGGGCGCCTTTGTCTTTGGCTTCTCGGAGGGCGGCGAGGGTGTCGGCGGTTTCGCCGGATTGTGAGATGGCGACGCAGACGGTGTTTTCCTCGACGAGTGGGTTGCGGTAGCGGAACTCCGAGGCGTAAGTGGCTTCGGTGGGAACCTTGGCGAGGTCTTCCATGAGATAGTCGCCGACGAGACCGGCGTGCCAGGCGGTTCCCTGCCCGGTGAGGAGGAACTTGCGGGCTTTGGTGAGTTCCTTGGCGTGTTGCTGGAGGCCTCCGAGGACGATGCGTCCCTCGCGCTGTTCGATTCTGCCGGAGAGACAGCGTTCGACGGCTTGGGGTTGCTCGAAGATTTCCTTGAGCATGTAGTGGGGGTAATCGCCGAGTTCGTAAGCTTCGAGTTTGTCTTCGAGTTTTTCGATGACGGGATTGATTTCGATGTCGTCGGTGGTGCAGGTTCGGAAGGCGTCTGGTTTGAGAACGGCCATTTCGTTGTCGTTGAGGTGGATGACCTGGGTGGTGTGTCCGACGATGGCCGAGCGGTCGGAGGCGACGATGTATTCGTTTTCGCCGACGCCGACGATTAGGGGGGACCCCTTTCGGGCGACGACGAGCGTGTCGGGTTCGTCGGCGCAGCAGACGGCGATTCCATAGGTGCCCTGGACCTCTCGGAGTGCGGCTTGCACGGCCCGTTGGAGGAGCGACACGCCGGGGGGGAGGTCGTTGCGTTCTTTGAGGTCGGTGTACAGGTCGGCGACAAGCTTGGCGAGCACTTCGGTGTCGGTCTGTCCGTAGAACTTGTGGCCCTTGTCTTGGAGCACCTTTTTGAGGGCGGCGTAGTTTTCGATGATTCCGTTGTGAACCAGCGCGATCTTGCCAACGGCGTCGGAAGTGTGTGCCTCGGTGTGCGGGTGAGCGTTGACTTCGGTGACGCCACCGTGGGTGGCCCAGCGGGTGTGGGCAACCCCCACCGACGCCGGCGGCAAAAGGCGGGCGCCCTCTAGCGACGACTCGAGCACCGAGATCCGACCGACGGCACGGCGGATGTGCAACTGTGCCTTGTCGTCGATCACGGCGATACCGGCTGAGTCGTATCCGCGATATTCGAGGCGTTTGAGGCCTTCGATGAGCAGGGGCTGCGCAAGTTTCCGACCGACATAGGCGACAATTCCGCACATCTTGGGGGGTACTCCGGGGTTAGGCGTCTTTTAGTTGTATCGGATTTGGCGCGGGTCGGGTTGGTGAATTGGATGGGGTTAAGGATTTTGCGGGGGCTGGGTGGCGGGATGGGAGAGGTTATTGGGCCAAGTCTTTCGTCGGGGTTTGCCTTGGGGGGATGGGCAATTGTAAGTGTTATCTGCCAAGGTTTATTGGCCCCAATGGAGGATTCGAGATGTCCGCATCGATGTTTGAACAGTTGGAAGACCGCCGTTTGTTTCACGCTGGCCATGACCATGGCACCCCCCCGCTGCCGCCAACGACCCCGCCGGTGGTCCCACCTCCCGTCACGACGCCCCTGCCGCATGCGGGCAACACGACTCTGCAAAACGAGCACCTCGCGATGCTCGGCTTGGTCCCGACCGACCTGGCGACGAACAAAGTCGTCGCCTCCGGCCTTTGGTCCAGCCCGGCGACTTGGGAGGGCGGCGTGGTCCCCGGGGTCGATGCGATGGTCTGGATCCCCCATGGCTCGGCCGTCACGGTAGATGCGGTGTATCGCAGTTCGATGGAGTGGATCCGCGCCGACGGCACGCTGCGGTTCCTGCCCAACGCCGACACCGGCCTGCGCGTTGAGACGGTTGTGATTTCCCCGACGGGCATGCTTGAAATGGGGACGGAGGCCGTCCCGATCGCGGCGGGGTTCGAGTCGAAGGTCATCTTCGCGGACCGCGGCGAGCTCGACGCATCCGACGTCCACAAGCTCGGGCGCGGTTTGATCAGCCACGGCATGGTGAGCGTGTACGGGTCGGAGGTGACCTCGTTCGTCCCGCTGGTGGGGCTGGGCGAGAAGTCCAAGTCCATCACGCTCACGCTCGCGGTCGTTCCACAAGGGTGGCGTGTGGGAGACCGTCTGGTGCTCACCGGGGCCGACGGGTGGAAGAACGACGACGACGAGGAATTCGCCCTCGTTGGCCTCAGCGGTAACGTCGTCACACTCGACAAGCCCCTGAAGTATAACCACCTCACGCCCGACGACCGTTTTAAAATGTATCTCGCAAACGTCTCCCGCAACGTGGTGTTCGAGAGCGAGAACGTCAGCCAGTCGAGTCGGCGCGGGCACATCATGTTCATGCACTCCGACGACGTTCGGGTGGAAAACGCCGGGTTCTACGGTTTGGGTCGCACCGACAAGCGCACGCCGATCGACGACGTTGAGTTTCTCGATGACGGCACGGTCGAGCCTAAGACCGGCGGCAACCCCAGGGGTCGGTACGCGGTGCACTTCCACCGCACCGGGCTCGAGCGGGCGAACTCGCCGGCGATCATCCGCGGGTCGGCTGTGGTGGACTCGCCCGGCTGGGGGATTGTGAACCACTCGAGCTACCTCATCGCGGAGGACAACGTTTCGTTCGACGCGGTCGGCGCCCACTTCGCCACCGAAGCCGGCGACGAGATCGGCGCCTTCCGCCGCAACCTCGCCATCAAAAGCGAAGGCTCCGGCGACGGCACGGAAAGTCGCAAAGACGAGCAGGACTTCGGCCACGAGGGCGTCGGATTCTGGTTTCAGGGCGCGGGCGTCGAGGTCGAGGGGAACATCGCCGTCAGCCAGAAGCATGCGGGGTACATTTACTTCACCCAGGGTCTGGAGGAGGGCGCGCTCGGCACTGCGAAGTTCAAGTCCGCCAACCTCGCCGACCCCTCCATCGCCGGTGGTAAGGAAACAATCTCAGTTGACAAGGTTCCGATCCGGCTGTTCAGGGGCAACGAGAGCTTTGGAAACGCGATGGGCTTCGAGTCGTGGTTCCACATGCGCGACTCGGGCCACAACGGCCGCAGCGTGGTGGAGGACTTCACCGTCTGGGGCATCCGAGGTCGGGGCGTTCATACGCCTTACACCCACAACATCACGTTCCGCAACTCCACGATCTTCCGCAACCCCAAAGGCCCCAGCGACACCGCGTTCTCCGGCAACGACGTGACGAAGAATGTGCGGTATGAGAACGTGACGGTAGAAGGCTGGGGCACGGGCATCTCCATGCCCCGCAACGGCGCCAACGTCGTCGAGGGCGGCGTGTTCAACAATATCGTGAACATCGACATCCGCACGGCTGGCGACGTCAAGCGCACCATCGACCTCAATGGCAACATCGACTTCCGCACCCCGGCCCCGGAGGCACTACGCGACCGGATCGCATGGAACATCTTCCTCCGAGGCGACTTCCAACCAAAACACAACGACCTCACCCGAATGTTCAACCCCGACGTGATCCGCCTTGGAACCGTCAACCTCAACGGAAAACAGCTCTACTATCGCGAGCAGGACGCAGACTTCGTGCCCTTTCCGAAGGAGGAGTTCACCGTTCAGGGCGGAAAAGCCAAGGCGCCCAAACTCCGGTACGGCCCCGACGGGAAACTCATCGCCCCCCAAGCCGCCCCCTACGTGCCCCGCGAGTTGCACAACAAATCCAACGCTCAACTCTTTAGCCAGTACGGCTTATCGATCGGCGGCACGGTCGCGCCGAAGAGCGCGGTCGAAGTCCCGGGTATCAACGGCGTGGTCGGCGATCCCACCGTCTACCAGCAGAAACTCACCCTCACCAGCGACAAGTACACCAACCAGATCAAGGCCTATACGCTGCAGTACCGCACCGGCGACGGAACCCGCGTCAAGGAAAATAAACCCAGCGTGCTTAAGCAGGGCTGGAACCTTCTCACCCGCACGATCGGCGGCGCCACGCGAACGCTCCTCGTCTACGGCGACCAAATCAACCCGACCTTCACCCTCGACCCCCGCCAGCCGCTTGTTCTGAACCCCGCCGACCTCCGCCGCCCCCTCAGCCTCGAGGGCGAAATCCAAGACGACAGCTTCGGCACGATGAAGTACCGCACGAGGTTCAGAGACCTCCACAAACAGGCGCAGTTCACCGCACCCGACGGCAGCAAGTTCATCACGCTCACCTTCAAAGTCCGCGACTTCGCGAAGAACGAGATCATCGTCAACGTCAACGTGAAGGTCGATCCCAACGCCCCCCTGATCCGCGAAATCAAAGCCAAAGCGCTCCCCCCCCGCGTCATCAGCGGAACGCTCTCGGCCCTCCTCGGGTTTAAGGAAGACCGGGGCTAAACACGACCTCTTTTCGCGCCGCGAGCGCGGGACCCTCTGGCGCGGTCCCGCCTCGCGTTTTTGCGCCATCAGGGGAGATACGCGTGCGGACTCGATGGCGCGAGGGTACACAGAGAAGAAAGAGGGGTTCGCCCACAGAGACCGTCAGGAAATGGGGACACCTAAGACGAGTTTGCCTTGGCAGAAAATTTCAATAGTGCATCTCATCTTTGGTGGTCGGGCTCCGCGGTCTCCCGCCACCGCGCCGTCTCTGTCAGCGAAGCCCTCTTCCCCGTCTGTGTACGGTTGCGTCATCGAGCTCGAGGAAGAAAGGACGTCGGAGCCGACGACGTGGTACAATGTCCCGATGGATCTCTTCGCCGGTCAGCGGCAAAAGTTTCTTGACGGGGTGGCTCCGTTGGCGGTGCGGATGCGACCTCGGACGCTGGAGGAGTTTTCCGGGCAGGGGCACATTCTGGGCAAGGGGAAGATGCTCCGTCGCATGCTCGAAGCCGACAGGATCTTCTCGGTCATCTTTTACGGGCCACCGGGGACGGGGAAGACCACGCTGGCCCGGCTGATCGCGGCGTACATCAACTGTCAGTTCGAGCAGGTCAACGCGGCGGCTGCGGGGGTGAAGGAGGTGCGGGCGGTGCTCGACGCGGCCCGAACGCGACTGGAGAACGGGGGGAAACGCACCGTCCTCTTTGTCGATGAGATCCACCGGTTTAGCCGGTCGCAGCAGGACATTCTCCTTCCCGACGTCGAAGCGGGCATCGTCGTCCTCGTCGGGGCGACGACGGAGAACCCGTTTTTCAGCGTCAACTCTCCGCTGGTCAGTCGCAGTCAAATCTTTCAGTTCGTCCCGCTGACCGAGGACGAGATCAAGGGGCTTGTGCTCCGGGCGGCTGCGGACGCAGAGCGCGGGTTCGGCGCAGTCCCTCTCGTGATCGAGCCGGAGGCGCTGGAGCTCTGGGCGACGATGAGCGACGGCGACGGGCGGCGGGCGCTGATGGCGCTCGAGGTCGCGGTGGTCTCCAGTCTCGCGGACCACGCCGACGGGTCGCCCATCGGCATTACACGCGAGGTCGCCGAGGAGTCCATGCAACGCAAAGCCGTTGTGTACGACGGGACCGGCGACGAGCACTACGACGCAGCCAGCGCGCTGATCAAATCCATGCGCGGAAGCGACCCCGACGCAGCCGTTTACTGGCTGGCGAGAATGCTTGAAGCCGGGGAAGACCCGCGCTTCATCGCCCGGCGGATTGCGATTCTCGCCAGCGAGGACATCGGCCTAGCCGACCCCCGGGCGATCATGGTCGCGGCTGCGGCGTGGGAGATCACCGACCGAGTGGGCCTGCCGGAGTGTCAGTTGACGCTGGCCCAAGCGGTGATCTACATGGCCACGGCGCCCAAGAGCAACGCAACGACCGTGGCCATCTCCGAAGCCGTCAAAGACGTCCGCGAAGGGCGAACGATCCCCGTACCCAAGCACCTCAAGGACGGGCACTACTCGGGTTCCAAGCGACTCGGCCATGGACAGGGGTACAAGTATCCACATGACCATGAGGGCGGTTGGGTCGCGCAGGACTATTTGGGGGTGGAGAGAACCTACTACCGGCCGACTGCGTACGGATATGAGGCGCAGGTGGGGCGGCGACTGGCTGAACAGAGGTCCGCCGGGGGTTCGATTGTTGGTTCGACTGGGGGTTCAATTGGGGGTTCGATTGGGGAAATGGGGGATTTGGCAAAGTCGGATTGCGGAGAAGGGGTTCCCGAAACCGATAAAAGTCGTGGAGATTCCGATACGCATTCGGTGAGTTGAGCGTTACACTTCATACACAACAGTGTGGTGATGGCGTTGAAGAGGGAGCGGCGGACGAGGAGTTTGGCCTATGGCGGTGGTGTCGTCAGAGGGAACGGCGGATGACGGGAGTTCGAATCCCTCGGATTCGGACGGCTTGAATGGCAAGTCCGCGCTGCGCAAACAGTTGCGGGCGGCGATGGATGGGATCTCATCGGCGACGCGGCATGCCAAAAGCGTGGCGGCTTGCAGTTTGCTTTCGGCGACGGCTGAGTTCGCCCAAGCAAGGGTCGTCATGCTCTTCGTCTCGACCGACATCGAGGTCGACACCATGCCCTTGGCGCTGAAATGCTGGCAATCGGGCAAGACGGTGGTCGTGCCCAAGGTCTCGTGGGACCAAAAGCGGATGCTTCCGGTCGAGATCACCAGCCTGCAAACGGGAATGACCACCACCGGCAATGGAATACGCGAGCCGATCGGCGGCAAGCCCGTGCCAGTCGAATTCATCGATCTCGTTGTCGTTCCTGGACTCGGGTTCACCCGAACCGGGCACCGCATCGGGCGGGGGATGGGGTTTTATGACCGATTCCTGGGGGGAACGGACTTCGTCGGGGTAAGCTGCGGACTGGCGTTCGAGGAACAGATCGTTGCGGACCTGCCGGTGATGTCGCATGACGTCCATATGTCCATGCTGGCGACCGACGGCGGGATTCGGCGGTTCAGTGTCAACTGCATTCGTACGTAGGGGCTGCTCCGGGAGGGGTCGGTGCGACAGAGGGTCATGTTGGGGGGGTGGGGGGGCCGATAACGGGTAGGGAAGCGAGTATTGTCATTGTCGGCGGCGCCCGAGGGCGCTGCGTCGGCGGTTCTGACGTTTTGACGGAGACATACGATGCGCAGGCGAAGTGGCGGGATTGCCAAAGCAGTGACGGGGATGGTGCTGGCGGGTGGGGCCTTCGGGGCGGTGCTCTGGTGGAACGCGGGGGGATGGAAGTCCACACCGAAGTTGGCGGCCGCGAAAATCGCCGCCGAACAGCCGATTACGCCGGCGC
>JBBRUM010000053.1:0-12879 GCA_038247815.1 Tepidisphaerales bacterium
GAGAAGGAGTAGTTCATGAAGATGTCGCGTTTTGTGGTGGCAGTATGTGCGTCGGTGGTTTTGGCGGGGGCACTGGCGATGTCGGGAAGAGCGGGGTCGGGGGCGGCGGGGGTTGCTCCCCCGGCGGATTCGGCGGCGAGTTGGCGGACGGACCCGGTGTGGCATGACGGGCTGGTGGAGAAAGCGACCTACGCCGCGTCGAAAGTGATTTACGGCCAGCCGCGATCCTACACCGCGATCGTCTTTACCAACAAGGAACAGCACGACACGAAGACGTGGACCAAAGCGACCGGCTCAAAGTCGACCGTCGAGGTTTTCAAGCACAACCAGATCGAAGCCGTTCCCACGCCCAATTACGCCTACCACTTCGTCACCACATCGCACCTGTCGGTCGATGGGATGCTGCTGACGCGGTACGACCAGTCGTCGCAGGAATTTTGCGGAACGAGCTTTCGGTCGCTGCTGCCGACGTCGGAGAAGGCGGGGCGGGAGTACAGCTTGGAAACTTTCTCGTACATGCCGGAGGCGGGGCGGGTTTCGGCGCAGTTGAAGTCGGCCGGCCGGCCGATGGTTCCCGAGGATGCGTTGCCGCTTTACCTGCGGGACTTTGCTTTCAACGCCGAAGCGTCGCAGGCGATCGATCTCCTGCCCACACAAAAGTCGAACCGGGCGGCGGCGATCGCCACAGTGGCGGCGAAGGTGCGGTACGCGGGGATGGACGGCGGCGACCACAAGGTCGAGCTGCTCGTGGGAGATAAGTTGCGTGGGACGTACTTCTTCGCCGCGGACCGCCAGCATGTGATGACGCGGTACCGCTCAGCCGACGGCAGCCAAACCTACGACCTGCAAACCCACGAGCGGACGGACTACTGGACGATTCGATAGGCGACTAACCCCGAGGGCAAATCGCAAGGATTGGCGAGACGGAAAGCCAACTTGCCAACGGACCGGGGTGGTGCAATACTCCCACCCCCTCCGCCATGGCGGTGGGGGTTACGACCCGGGCGCGTACCTAAGTGGCCAAAAGGGGCGGACTGTAAATCCGCTGGCTCTGCCTTCGGGGGTTCGAATCCCTCCGCGCCCATGACACAAACCCCGCGACCAAGCGGGGTTTGTGTCGTTTTAAGGGGTGCCGATGTACTGAGTGCGGATTGACTGTTTCTTGAGGTGCTATCAGGTCGAAAACAGTCGGGGGCAATTTATGATTGCAGCACTTCACATTTCGGGTGATGTCGCCGACGAGCTGACCTTCGTGAAATACGCGCTGGATGAGCACGCGATTGTCGCCACAACGGATCTGGCGGGGACGATAGTTAGCGTCAATGCAAAGTTTTGTCAGATCAGCAAGTTTTCCGCGGAGGAGCTTGTCGGTCAGAACCATCGGATCATTAACTCGGGGAGACATCCGAAGGCGTTTTTTGTCGAGATGTGGAAGGCGATTTCTTCTGGGAGCACTTGGCGTGGCGAGATCTGCAACCGTGCGAAAGACGGAACGTTGTACTGGGTGGATACGACGATCGTTCCGATTCGCCACACGGGAGGGCCGCTCCTGGGATACGTTGCGATCCGGGCTGACATCACCGAGCAGAAGCTGGCGCAGGAGAAGCACCTTGAGGAGGTCAACGCCGAACTTCGGCGGAAGAACGCCGAGTTGGAGCAGTATGTGCATTCGGTGTCGCACGACCTGAAGAGCCCGATCGTGACGATCCTTGGGTTCGCGGGGATGATGCGAAAGAACTTGGGTGAGGGGCAGATGGAGCGTCTCGCGGACAATACCGAGCGGATCATTCGGGCGGCGGGCCGGATGCGTTGCGTGATCGACGATTTGCTGGAGCTCAGTCGCGTGGGTCGGACGAGCGGCGAGGTGGGAGACGTGGACCTCAGCGAGGCCGCACGGTCGGTGCTGGAGGAACTGCGCGAGCGGATCACGGCTGCGGGGATTCGTGTTGAGGTGGGCTCGCCCATGCCGACGATTCGTGCCGAGCGGATGCGGGTATGGCAGGTTCTGCAGAACTTGGTCATCAATGCGGTGCATTACGGGTCGACGGCGGCTGCGCCGGTGATCGAGATCGGCGCCAGCCGGTTGGGGGACACGGTCACGCTTTACGTGCGCGACAACGGGAAGGGGATCGCGGAGGAGCATCACGAGCGGGTGTTCGGGTTGTTTCAGCGGCTGGAGAGGAAGGGCGCGGGTGGCACCGGGGTAGGGCTGGCGATTGTGCGGCGGATCGCCGAAACGCACCGGGGTCGGGCGTGGGTGGAGTCTTCGGTGGGCGCGGGGAGCACGTTTCGGGTATCAATGAGGGATCTCGTTTCGGAGGAATCCGCCGACGCCAAAGCGCTGGCTGAAGGGAATGAAGGTGAGCAACATGAATGAAGCACGTCCGGTGCAGTTTTTACTGGTGGAGGACGACGAGGACCACGCAGAGTTGGTGAGGTCGGTGCTCAGCGATTACCGGGTGGCCAACTTGTTGGACCACGTCTGGGACGGGGAGGAGGCGATGGCGTACCTGCGGCGGGAGGGAAAGTTCGCGGGTTCGCCGCGTCCGGACATCATCCTGCTGGATCTGAAGTTGCCGCGGATGGACGGGCACGAGGTTCTTGCGGAGATCAAGAACGACCCGAAGCTGCTGTCGATCCCCGTGGTGATGTTGACCACGTCCGACGCGGAGTCTGACCGGATCGTTGCCTACAGCCACTATGTCAACAGCTACCTGGTCAAGCCGGTGGACTTCACGCGTTTCAGCGACTTGATCAAGACGCTGGGCCTGTACTGGAGCGTGTGGAACGCGCCGCCGCCGCCCCCGCGGTAGACGGGAAGGGGGAGGGTTAGGCGGCGAACGCGGCTGGGAGCGGTTTGAGCGCGCGTTCGATGATTCCGAGTAGTTCCCGGGTTGCGAAGGGTTTGCGGAGCAGTGCGAAGGCGCCGAGCTGGTCGGCGCGGCGGGCGAGGCCGGGGTCGCTGTCGCCGGTGAGGAACAGGAAGGGGACGCGTTTTGTGCCTTGGATGCCGTTGATGCGCTCGATGACGCTGAATCCCTCGCCGGCGGGCATGTGGATGTCGAGGATCAGCAGGTCGGGGCGCTCGCGAACGGCGTGGTTGAAGGCGTGATAGGCGTCTGTGGCCCGGAGTACGTTGTATCCGCACTGTTCGAGTCGCACGCCGATGGCGGTGAGCATTCCGGCGTTGTCGTCGGCGATGAGAATGGTGGCAGGTTTCATATGTTTCCTCGGTGGGGGTGGTGTGGGTTCGATGACGGCGCGGGAGGGGAGATCAGGCGGTGGCGCGGTGCGGAGGCGGGGGGAGTCGGGGGGGGAGTCGGGGCGGGAGTTCGGGGGCGGCTTCGTCGGAGTCGAGGTCGAAGTGGTCTGTGGCATCGAAATCGGCTGTTTCCGACGCGGCGCTCGGGGCGAGCTGCGTTTCGACGAGCTCGACAAGAACCTGCGAGCGGAAGGGCTTTCCGAGGACGGCGACATTGGGGAGTCCGCGGAGCTGGTTGCGGAGGGCGTCGTGGAAGCCTGTGATGAAGATGACGGGGATGCGGCTGGTGCGGCGGACGGCGCGTGCGCGTGCGATGCGATCGCCGGCGGGCATGTTGATGTCGGTGATGATGAGGTTGACGCCGCCGTCCTCGAAAAGCGAGAGCGCCCGGGCACCGGAGGCAGTGGTAAGGCGGGGGTAGCCGTCGCGCTCGAAACGGGTTCGGATGGCGTCGTTGACAGACTCGTCGTTGTCGACCAAGACTACGGTGGCGGATGCTGCATTGCGCATTGGGTTTACTTCCCGGAGGGGGTTGCGCGGGCGGCGAGCGCTTCAAGCGTTTGAAGCAGCTTCCGCCCGTCGTAAGGCTTGGAGAGCACGGCGTCGCCGAGCGCGGCCATGGCGGCGCGGCGCTGCGGCGAGGCGGTGTTTGCGGTGAGAAAGATGACGGGGATGTGCCGTGTCCGCGGGTGGTCGCGGAGCCTGGCGCAGACCTCGAATCCGTCGAGGTCGGGCATGCGGACGTCCAGGACAATGGCGTCGGGAAGCGCGGCGTCGCCGGTGAGCAGCTCGAGGGCGGCGCGACCGGACTGCGCGTAGGTCGTTTGATAGCCCGCCGCCGAAAGACGCACCGAGACGGCCGTGCCGATGGAGTCGTCGTCGTCGATGATCATCACGGAGCTACGCGGCACGGGCCACCTCCCTCGGCGACGGGTTTCCGCCGATGCGTACGGGGGGTGGCGGCGCGGGCGGAACCCAGCACTTGACGACAGAGAGGCGCGGTGGTTTTCGGCTGAGTTCGAGCGCGTCGGCGGCGGAAGCGAGTTCGGACTGGAGCCTTGCGACCCAGAGGTCGGGGTCGGCCGTCGGGCCGACGAGCAGGAGCGAGTTTGATTCGGGTTCGGGGAGCACGAGGTCCCAGGACTTGCAGAGGGATACGAGCTCTCCGCGAGCGTCTTCGAGTGACTGCGAGGCGTCGACGAGGTTCGCACGTAGCATGGTCACATGGCCGCCGCGATTTTCTGAGGAGATGCGGGCGAGGTGCTTTTCCATGAGGGCGGCGCGGTCGCTGACGGGGACGGTGAAGGAGAAGGTCGTGGTGCGGCCGAGTTCGCTGCGGACGTTGAGTTGTCCGAGATTGAGGTGGACGAGTTCGCCGGCGATGGACAGGCCCAAGCCGAAGCCCTTGACGCCCGGCCTGCGGGCGCGGTCGGTCTGGACGAAGCGATTGAAGATCGCCTCGATGTCGGCGGGCGAGATTCCCGGGCCGAAGTCAGTAATGGCGACTTCGATGTCGTCGGGACCCGAAGCTCGGGCGGATAGGACGATTTCCGAGCCCGGCGGGGAGAACTTGATCGCGTTGATGGCGAGGTTGGTGACGACGCGACCGGCTTTCTCGAGGTCGATGAACACGCGGCGGAGGTTGCCTTCGATGTTTTCTGTGAGTCGAATGCCCTTGGAGGATGCGCGGAGGGTGAGCGCGGGTCGGACGAGGTCGAAGAGGCCGGCGATGTCGTGCTCGGCGCGGTCGACGCGGAGGGTCTGGGCGCGGAGTCGGCTGGTGTCGAGAAAGTCGTCTACGAGGCCGGCGAGGTCGCGCGTGGCGTTGCCGATGTGGACGAGGAACTCGGATTGCCTGGGGGTGACGGTTCCGCCGATGCCGTCGGAGATGATGGAAGCGAACTCTTGGATGACGGCCAGGGGGGTTCGAAACTCGTGGGCGACGTCGTCTACGAAGCGGTGGGCGGTTTCGGTGATGTGGGCGAGGGTTTCGTTTTTGGCTTGGAGTTCGGTGTTGAGGAGCTTGAGCGCTCGGGAGAGTTCGAGGTTTCGGCGTTCGAGGCGGTGGCGACGGAGGGACTCGCGGATCGAGCGGATGAGCAGTTCGGGTTGGGCGAAGAAGTCGGACTTGATGATGTAGTCGGCTGCGCCTTGGCGGAAGGCGGAGGCGGCGATGTTTTCGCTGCCGGATGAGGTCATGAGGATGACCGGGCCGCAGTCGGAGCGGATGAAGTCCGACATCCAGTCGAGGGCGCAGGAGCCTGAGAGGCAGTAGTCGCAGAGCGTGATGCAGGAGCCGACGGGGGTGGCCGAGAGTGCGTCGATGGGGTCGCGGTAGACGGAGATTCGGATTCCGTCTGGGCAGATGGCGGCGGAAGACCGCTGGAGGACCTGCGTAACGAGTTCGGCGTGGTCGGCGTCGTCGTCGATGATGACGATGTCGAGGGGGCCCCGGGTTCGGTCGTCGGTGTGCATGTTGAACCTGGGCTTGGGCGTTGACAGTTGGGACGACCCGTGCGACGCGGGCGACAACATTGGGCACTGAGTACCGGAAGGACGACCGATGTGAGGGGTTGGCGGTTCTGGAAACGTGAGTCGCCAACATCGTGGGTACCGGGGTGGATCGGTGAACAAAACGGGGCAGTTTAGTTTGTGAGGGGTTTTCTTGCGGTGGATCTTGGGTGGCGCGCGCGGCTTGGGATGCGGAGCGGAGATTATTGGTCAGATCCGGGGGCGGGATGGATTGACGGGTGTTTGAGCGAGTCTGTATAAGGCGGATGCGTCGGGGTTCGGAAGTGGGGCGGAGATCCGGGCTTCCATGGCCATTGACACGAGCACTAACAAAGTTGCGGTGGAGTTCCGCGGGGTGGGGCGGACGTTTCCCGGGGTGGTGGCGCTCGAGGGGGTGTCGTTGGAGGTGGCGGTCGGGGAAGTCCATGCGGTGATCGGGGAGAACGGGGCTGGGAAGTCGACGCTGATGAAGCTGCTGTCGGGGTTGCACCAGCCGACTTCGGGGGAGATACGGGTCGGGGGGAAGGTGGTGGGGATTGGGTCGCCGGCGGCTGCGCAGGGGATGGGGATTGCGATGATCCACCAGGAGTTGAACTTGGTGGAGGACTTGTCGGTGGCGGAGAACATTTACCTGGGGCGGGAGAAGACGCGACTGGGGCTTATTGATCGGGGTGCGCAGGAGGCGGCGAGCGCGAAGCTGATGGAGACGCTGCGGTGCCCGGGGATCTTGCCGACGATACGGTGCGGGGACTTGTCCATTGCGCAGAGGCAGATGGTGGAGATCGCCAAGGCTCTGTCGTGTGGGGCGCGGGTGATCATCATGGACGAGCCGACGGCTGTGCTGAGTGTGCGGGAGATCGGGGCGCTGTTCGAGGTGATTGCGCGGTTGCAAGCCGATGGGGTGACGGTGTTTTACATTTCGCACCTGCTCGACGAGGTGCTGCGGGTGAGCGACCGGATCACGGTGCTGCGAGACGGGCGGAAGGTGATGACGCTGGGGCGGGAGGAGGTGAAATCGGCGACGGCCAAGACGCTGGCGAACCTGATGGTGGGCAGGCCGATGGAGCAGTACTTCCCGGCGAGGAAGGCGTGCGGGGAGGAGGTGGTGCTGGAGGTGCGTGGGCTGAGCGTGGGCCGGGCGGGGGGCGATGTGCAGGGGGTGAGTTTTGAGGTGCGGCGGGGGGAGATTTTCGGGTTGGCGGGGCTGATCGGGGCGGGGAGGACGGAGGTGGGAGAGGGGATCGCGGGGCTGAGGAAGGTGCTGGCGGGGGAGGTGCGGGTGCGGGGTGGGGGCAGCGTGGCGTATTTGTCGGAGGACCGGAAGGGGACGGGACTTACGCTCGGGATGAATGTGCGGGAGAACACGACGCTGGCGTCGCTGGGGAAGCACACGTCGCGTTGGACGGGGTGGGTGGGGCGGGGTAGCGAGGTGGCGGTGACGCGGGGGCATGTCGAGTCGATGCGGATTCGTACGGCCGGGATCGAGCGCCGGGTGGACACGCTTAGCGGGGGCAACCAGCAGAAGGTGGCGCTGGCGAAATGGCTGGAGACCGGCCCGAGCGTGCTGATTGTCGACGAGCCGACCCGCGGGGTGGACATCGGGGCGAAGGAACAGATGTACAAGCTGATACAGGACCTGACGCAGGGGGGGATGGCGTGCGTGCTGATATCGAGCGAGCTCAATGAGGTGCTGGGGATGTGTCATCGGATCGGGGTGATGCGGAGCGGACGGCTGGCGACGATACTCGACGGGGCGACGGCTACGGAGCAATTGGTTATGCAACACGCGGCGGGGAGCATGGAGGGCGGCGAGCGATGAGCTTATCAAGCGGGAGCAACGTGCATTGGGGGGACAGGCTGACGAAGTTCGGGCCGGTGGTTGCGTTAGCGCTGCTGGTGGTGGTGACGGGGATGCTGGAGAGTTCGTTCTTGCGGCCGGAGAATCTGGTCAACATTTTGAGGCAGCAGTCGTTCGTGGGGATTTTGGCGGTGGGGATGACGGTGGTGGTGATTTCGGGGGGGATTGATTTGTCGGTGGGTGCGATGATGGGGCTGGCGGGGGGTGTGGGGATTTGGGTGATGAACACGGCGGTGGGGGGTGCGAAGATGGTTGCGGAGAACGCGGCTGCGCGGGTGAGGCACGCGGAGGACGCTGCGCTGGGGCTGACAATGCCCCTGGAGCTGCCGTGGTCAGCCGGGCGGGAGTGGCTGGCGGGGGTGTTCGGGCAGGTGGGGCTGGGCGGGAGCGAGGTGGGTGGGATGTTTGTTGCCGTGGTGGCGACGATGGGTGTGGCGATGCTGGCGGGGCTGTGCAACGGCGTGCTGATCGCCAAGGGGCGGCTGGCGCCGTTCATCGCGACGCTGGGGGGGCTGGCGGCGTATCGGTCGTTGTCATTGTCGCTGGCGGACGGGGGCGAGTTTCGGGCGGAGGGGTCGGTGTTCGCCCGGATCGGTACGGGGGGGATCGACCTGCCGTACGTGATCCGCCCGGCGACGGAGACAGCCAAGGCGATTTACCTGCAGTTGCCGTACCCGGTGATTGCGATGTTTGTGATCGCGGCCGTGGTGGCGGTGGTGCTGAACCGGACGCGGTTCGGGCGGTATGTATACGCCGTGGGGAACAACGAGCGGGCGGCGGTGTATTCGGCGATCAATGTCGATCGAGTGAAAATCAAGGTGTACGTGCTGATGGGGGCGCTGGTGGGGCTGGCGGCGTGTTTGCTTTCGAGTCGGATGAATTCGGTGTCGAGCTCGACGACGGGGAACCTGGCGGAGTTGGACGCGATAGCGGCTGTGGTGATCGGGGGCACGCGGATGCAGGGCGGGTCGGGGCGGATTTGGGGGACGATAGTGGGCGTGCTGATGCTCGGGGTGATCAGCAACATGCTCAACTTTCTCGATGTGTCGCCGTATTTGCAGGGGCTGGTAAAGGGGCTGATCATCGTGGCGGCGGTGCTGTTGCAAAGCGCGGGGAGGAAGTGAGGGTCAACGGATTGCGGGGTTTTGGCGGGGTGGGTAGCATTCCGCCGGTTACGAGAAAAACGGAGAAGTCGAACATGAAGAATCGTCGCGAGTTTATCGGTGGTGTAGCCAGTGGCGTTGCGGGCGGCGTGGCCGGGGCGGCGCTGGTCGGGCCGGGGGTGGGCGTGGCGTCGGCGCAAGTCGACGGAAAGAAGCCGCTGATCGGGGTTTCGGTTCCCGCAGCCAACCACGGCTGGACGGCGGGGATCACCTGGTGGGCACGCCGCGCGATGGCGCTCAACCCCGGCGCAGAGTGGATCTTCACCTCGGCCGGCGGGCCGGAAAAGCAAATCGCCGACATCGAAGACATGATGGCCAAGGGGGTCGATGCACTGGTCGTGCTCGCGACCGAGAGCGCGCCCCTGACGCCGGTTGCCGAGAAGGCGCACCAACGCGGGATCTACATCGTCAACGTCGACCGCGGGTTCCTCAAGCCGGTGGCTGATGTCTTCCTCGAGGGCGACAACAAGGCCTTCGGCAGGAAAAGCGCCGAGTTCGTCGCCGAGAAGATGAAGAAGGAGGGGCGGACGAACCTCGTCGTGCTCGAAGGCATCCCCAGCACGGTGAACACCGACCGCGTCGAAGCCGCGCTCGAGGTGTTCAAGGGTTACCCCGAGATCAAGATCCTCGGCCGCCAGTCGGGGATGTGGAACCGCGAGAAGGCGCTGACCGTGATGCAAAACTTCCTTTCGCAACACCCGAAGATCGACGCCGTCTGGGCGCAGGACGACGACATGCTCCTCGGCGTCCGACAAGCCATGAAGGAAGCCGGCCGCGAAAAAGAAATGTGGGTCCTCGGCGGGGCGGGAATGAAGGACGTGGTGAAAATGGTGATGGACAACGACCCGGTCGTTCCCGCCAACATCACCTATCCCCCGAGCATGATCGCGACGGGAATCCACCTGTGCTTCAGCGTGCTGCGGGATGGCAAACGCAAGGCCGTCGCCCAGTTCATGCCCCGGCACCTGAAGATCGACGTCGACCTCGTGACGCCGGAGAACGCCAAGGACTTTTACTTCCCCGAGTCGGTGTACTGACGGGAGCGGCGCGGTTTTTTGGACTCGCGGTGTTGGGTGTCCCGGCGTGGGCAGTTACCTCGGGGAAGTCGATGATTTCCGACCACGGGGAGATTGTGCCGGCACGAGAAAGTGCATCGGGTGACCGGGGCGGGGTTGAAAGCGCCGGTCGTGCGTGGGTGGGGCGGCGGTCCGGCGTCGTGGTGGGGTTGTTGTGTTTGCTCATGATGGTGGTGCATGTGGTGGCGGGGTTGCGGGCCGTGTCGGGGAAGTCGGCGACGAATGACGAGCCGCTGCATTTGGTTTCGGGGGTGGTGATCAATGCCTGGGGCGATTTTCGGGTGAACCCCGAGGACCCGCCGCTGTGGAAGCGGTTTGCGGCATGGGGCATCACGCCGGAAACGGCGTGGGGCAAGGGCATGGGTCGCGAGACGCCCGACTGGGAGAAAATGCTGGACCCGATATCCAGGCGGCACTGGGATTACTCGGTGGACGCGTTGTATCGGACGCCGGGCGTGGACGCTGACGGGGCGTTGATGTCTGCCCGGAGGCGGATGGCGTTGGTGTCGGCGGGGTTGGGTTTGCTGACGGCGTGGTTGGCGTGGTCGGTGGTGAGCTTGACGGGGTGTCGGAGCGGGGCTGGTTGCGCGGCGTTGGTGTCGGCGGCGTTGTTCGCGGCCGACCCCAATTTTCTGGGTCACGGGGTGCTGGTGAAGAACGATGTTGCGCTGGCGTTGGCGGGGCTTGCGTTGGCGGCTTCGGGGTGGGCATTGGGGCGGGCGGTGACGGTGACGGCTCTGTTCGCGGCTGGGTTGGCGTGTGCGGCTGCGGTGACGGTGAAGTTTTCGGGCGTTGCGTTTCCCGTTTTCCTGGGTGTGACGCTTTTGGCGCGTGCGATGTTTTTCGGCCGATGGCGGTTTTTCGGTCGGGAGGCGATCGGGCGGGGTTCCAAGACGGTGTTGGCGGTGGGGATTATGTTGTTTGTCGCGGTGGTCGGTTACGGGGGCCTGTGGGCGGCGTACGGCTTTCGGGGTTCGGCGACGCCGGACGGGCGGGACTTGCAGCTCGATTCGATTTTGCTTGCGACTGCGCGGGTCCGCGCGGGGGTGGCCAGTGCGACTCCGCAAACGTCCAGGGCGAGTCTCGGCGTGAGCTCGGCGGAGGACGAGCGTTTGGCGCTGGAACGTCCGGGTTTCACGGTTTCAGCGGCGACCTTTTTGCACGATCGGCGATGGGTGCCGCGGCCGTGGATCAGTGGGCTGCTGTATACCTATCACTCGGCGGTGGCTCGGCCGGGATTTTTGATGGGGGAGGTGAGCCTTTACGGTTGGTGGTGGTACTTTCCGGCGACGATGGCGTTGAAGTCGCCGGTGGGGCTTGGGGTTGCGGTTTGCATTGCGATGTGGGCGACGGCGGTGTGGGTTGGGCGTCGTCGTCGGACTGTGCTGGTGGGGTTGTTTGACGCGCTGAGGACGCCGGGTCCGATTTGGACGGTGGTCGCGCTCTCCGTTTTGCCCGCGCTGTATATGGGCGTCGCAATGACGTCGAGCTTGAACCTGGGTTTGCGGCATGTGCTGGTGGTGTATCCGTTTGTCCATGTGGCGGTGGGCGTGGCGGCGGGGGTGTTGTGGGCGCGACGATCGCGGTTGCGGTGGGTGATGTGTGGGGCGGTGATGGCTGTCGTGGTGGAGTCTGCCGCGGCGTACCCGAACTATGTCGCGTTTTTCAACGTGCCGGCGCGCGGCTATGGCCCGGAGAAACTACTGGGCGATTCAAACCTGGACTGGGGTCAGGACCTTCCCCTGCTCGCCGAGTGGCAGAAGAAGAACCCGAACTCCACGCTCTTTCTGGCTTTTCAGGGCACCGCCGACCCGAATTACTACGGGATTCGATACACGCTGCTTCCGGGCGGATACACCTACGGCAGGGTGCGGGCGTCGGTGCCGGAAGGTGCCGGGACGATCGCGGTGGGTGCGACGGCACTACAAGGAATTTATGCTGAAGATGTGACCCGGGCCTACCTCGCCCCGCTGGGCCGGGTTCGTCCGAAAGAGATTCTCGGCGGGACGATTTATCTCTTCGATCGCCCGGGTCCCAAGCCACGTCCGACAACGGCGGCGACGAAAACTCCGTAGTCCGGGATGTGGTTGGTCGGGCGACAGCCACCCCACGGTCGGGGCGGGGGGGGATCTGCAGGGCCTTTCAGTTTTGAGCATGGTTTAGCCGATCTCGGTGTTGGTCAAGGAGGACCAAGCCATGAATGCGGCTGTCATTAGTCTTGCGGACTGTTTTCGGCCGTTCCCGATCCGCGTTCGGTTAAGGGAAAGCGTCACCCGCTCGATGCGATTTTGACGCTGTGTTCGGTGGCGATGCTGTGCGGCTGCAGATCGCCTTATGCCATCGCCCAGTTCGGCAGGGAACGGGGCAGACACTTTTCCGATGCCCTGGGCTTCACCCGGGATACGACGCCGTACGGCACGACGTTGCACTAAATGTTCACCAAGTTGGACGTGGCGGCGTTCGAGGAGGCGGTGGCGCGCTGGATCACCGCGGCGGCGGAGTCCAACGGGTGGACCACCGTCAGTCTCGACGGCAAAACGCTTCGCGGTTCGATCGACGTGCAGCTCCCCGGCGTGCCTCTGCTGGCGGCCTGTGCCGACGAGGCGGGACTGGTGCTGAGGCAACTGCCCGTCGACGCCAAGACCAATGAACAAAAGGCCACGTTGGAGTTGCTGGACCTGATCCCGGTCAAGGACAAGCTGGTCACGGGGGACGCGATGTTCTGTCAGCGGGATTTACCTCACAAAATCAGGTCCGAAGAGGGTCACCATCTCTGGCCGGTCAAGGACAACCAGTCCGACCTTAAGGGCGCCATCAAGGACGCTTTTGATGATGCGGACGTTTCCCCCGCGTCAGCGGCTGTTGGCCGGGGCCGAGCGGCGAACGGCCCGGACGGTGGACAAGGCGCACGGCCGCATGGGGGTCCGCAGGCTGGTGAGCAGCACCCAGCTCAACGAGAAGTTCCTCGACTTCCCCGGAGCCGCCCAGTGCTTTGAGCTCACGCGCAGC